>CAYORP010000070.1:0-19302 GCA_964406415.1 uncultured bacterium | reverse complement strand
ATTGCAGGAGATTAATCTTATTATAGTTTGACAGTTCTGACAATAAAATCCCCCTTAATCCCCTTTGAAAAAGGGGAAAAGAGTAAAAGAAATCCTCTTTAGCAAAGGGGGAGACATTGATTTCCCCCCTTAACAAAGGGGGGTTAGAGGGGATTTGGGTCAGGGAGGATTTAAGGTTGAGAAGACAGGAGTAAAATGAGCGTAAAAAGGAGAAGGAGAATGGAAGATATTATCATTTCAAAAAAGGATTATAAGGATAAGGTTTACGGATGCTGGCTGGGAAAGAACATCGGGGGTACCCTCGGTGCTCCATTTGAAGGACAGAAGAATGTCCACAGCCTGAGGTTTTATGACCCGTTACCGGACAAGGTGGCACCGAATGACGACCTTGACATACAACTTGTCTGGCTGAATATGATGGAAAAGAACGGAGTTCCTCCAAAGATGCCGCATTTCGCTGAATTCTGGAAAAAGCACCTTTCAGCATGGCCTCCTGATGAATACGGATTTTGCAACCGGAACCTTGACCGCGGTCTGATGCCACCTGTCTCAGGATGGTTTGAAAACTACTTCGTTGACTGTATGGGCGCCCCCATAAGAAGTGAGATATGGGCGTGCCTATCTCCGTCTAATCCGCAAAAAGCTGCGTCACTGGCATGGATGGACGCATCTATGGACCACTCAGGAGGTGAAGGGGTTTACGGCGAGATGTTCTGGGCTGCTGTGGAGAGTGCCGCTTTCATAGAAAACAATCCAGAAGAACTCATCCGCATAGGACTTTCAATGATTCCGCCTTCCTGCCGTATTGCCAGAGTTATACGCGAGGCTCTCTGGTGCCGACGTCAGAATCTCTCGTGGGCAGAGGCAAGAGACAGGATGCTGATTTGTTTCCCCGGGACCTCACCTACGGACGCACCTCAAAATCACGGTTTCACTGTCATAGGATGGTTATACGGCACTGACTTCGGGTCTATGATTTGCAGTGCTGTAAACTGCGGGTATGATACGGACTGCACGGGCGCTACCCTGGGAGCACTGCTGGGGATACTCAATGGTGCATCCAGGCTTCCTGCAAGATGGGTTGAGCCTGTAGGTGATAAGATAATAGCGCACCCGTTCACCCGGTGTGACAATATTCCGGGCGACGTAGGAGAACTTACAGAGAGAATAACTGCCCTGGCTGAAAAAATGGGGGGCACCACATTTGGAGATAAGACCGAGGTTCCGGAGTATCAGCGTCTGAGGATGGCATCAAACGAAAAGGTCAAGAAAACACTCTCTCAGGATATAAACTGTGCAAGGGTGCTGTCAGAGGAAGACAGCAATGTAGAAATTACCCTTCATTATCAGTCAGAACCTGTAATATACCCTGACATTCCACATCCTGTGAAAATCAGCGCCCTGCACAATGATAAACCGATTGAAGGCAGGATTGACCTTAAGGCCCCGGAGGGATGGACTGTTGCACAAACAGGAAAGGATGCATTTGAGATCACGGCCGGGAAACCCAGCGGAATAAACAGACTGACGGCAACTGTGGAAAACGAAGGGATGCGGTATACAGCCGGGTTTGTTATCCTGGGACCTTCAGAAGCCAGAGGATTCCCCGGAATGAGGAACGTTGAACGCTGTCCGAAGTGCAGGGCATACAAACAGCACTGTATATGTAAAGATTGACCTGTTGCGCCCTGAAAACAACTCAGTCTTGCTAAAACAAACAGCATTGTGTTACTTCCCCTAACCTCTTCCCTCAGGGGAGAGGATTGAGGTGAGGGGGTTATGTCAAGTCATTTATTTCGTTCGTATTAAGAAAAAGACAGGAGAAAAAAATATGGGATACTGTACTGTTAAAATCGGGAACAGGAAGGTCACTGGAAAAACACACGTAATAGTTTTGCCGCAGAATCCATCTCCCTCAGAAAAAAGGGCATCTGAAGAAATGAGAAATCATCTAAAGATGCTGACGGGCGAAACGATAGCAATTACCAGAAAACAGGAGCCTGGCAAAAAAATACCTCTGGCAGTCGGCAAAAGCCTTCTTGCAGAAAGTCTATTTGGAAAACTTGATACTGAAAGACTCGGTAACGAAGGAGTTTTAATAAAAACCGCAGGTCCTGCCCTCTTGGTATCAGGAGGCAAACGTGGTGTATTGTATTCCTGCTATACCTTTCTGGAAGACTACCTGGGTTTCAGATGGTTTACACCTGACTGTACTGCCTTCCCCGAAAAAGGCACCATCAACATCAGCAATATAGACTTTTCATATATCCCTCCGCTTGAATACCGCTGGCCGTGGAGTATCACAGGGTTTGACCCGGACTGGTCGGTAAGGAACAAAGCAAATGCCGCTTTTGAAAGGCTGGACGATACCTACGGCGGAAAAATTTTCTACAAAGGTTTTGTACACACCTTCCGTAATCTGGTACCTCCTGAAAAATACTTTAAAAGTCATCCCGAATACTTCTCTGAAATAAATGGAAGGCGCGTCGTTAAAGGCACCACCCAGTTGTGTCTCACAAACCCTGCGGTTGAAGACATAGTGGTGAGACAGGTGAAAAAGTGGCTGAAGGAAATCCCGGATGCAGGTATAGTTTCAGTTTCCCAGAACGATTCCGGTTCGGACGGACGCAACTGTGAATGCAGAAAATGCCGGGAGATTGACATGGCAGAAGGCAGCCCTTCCGGTTCTTTATTAAGGTTTGTCAACAGGGTTGCTGAAAGGGTTGAAAAGGATTACCCCGGCGTTGCCATAGACACACTGGCATACAGGTATACCCGCAAACCACCAAAGATAACAAGACCCAGAGACAACGTGATTGTGAGACTGTGCAGTATTGAGTCTTCCTTTGCGCGCCCGCTCACCGACAGGATAAACAGTGCCTTCAGGAAAGATATTGAAGGCTGGGCAAAAATCAGCAAAAGACTGTACATATGGGACTATGTTACCAATTTTGCCCACTATATACAGCCGCATCCAAACCTTGCGGTTCTTGCACCCAATATCCGTTTTTTCATCAAGAACAATGTAAAGGGTATCTTTGAACAGGGAAACGGCCAGTCTTACGGAGGTGAGATGCAGGAACTGCGCACCTGGCTTCTGGCAAAACTTTTGTGGAATCCGGGTCTGGACGATAAAAAACTTATCTATGAATTTTTAAAAGGCTATTACGGTAAAGCCGCCCCTTTCTTGAAAAAATATATAGACCTGATGCACAATGCCGTCATAGAGAAAGACACTTATCTTGACTGTTATTCCCCTCCTGACTCAGGTTTTCTCACACCTGATGTACTGTCAAAAGCAGAGAAGTTTTTTGATGCGGCGGAAAGGAGTGTGCATCCTGACAAAAAACTGCTCGGTCGCGTCCAGAAAGCGCGGTTGCCTGTGCTGTATGTGAAAATATCCCGGGCAAGAAATCCTCACAGAAAGAGAGGTGATAGACTCCTCGTTTCAGGGAAAAAGAGGTTTTTAGAAATGGTGGAAAGTTTTGAAAAAATAGCAAAAAATTCAGGCGCAACGAGGGTTAAGGAAGGAGGCGGCAGCAATAATCTTGAGGAATGGGTTGCACTTATGAAAAGAAAAACAGAGGATTTAAAGATACTGAAACTCAAAAATTTCTTCTTTGAATTATCTATACTGCCCGAACTCGGCGGCAGAATATGGAGGATGAGGTATCTCCCGGAAAAGAAAGATATTCTGAGAGTGTATAATGCAAAAAACGGATTTTTACCCTTTAGTGGAGGGTACAAGGATTGCATTGCCTGGGAGGGAACATCAGCAGGCTGTTTTGATAAATACAGGGTTGTTGAACATTCTCCCCAAAAAACGGTTATTGAAACAAAACTGAATAACGGGATCTCCCTCAGGAATACCTATGAACTGGGCAAATCTGACATTATAAAGATTACAGCCACTCTTTTCAACAGAAGCGACAAAACTGTTTTAAAATGCATCAGCATCCAACCTGATTTTGAGGCCCCTGATATCAGTAAGATAAAAATCCTGATAAAACAGAATAATGGTGGATGGACAAATCAGCCGTTCCCTCCGGATAAAAAAACTTTCGGAGGGGGTAAAGAATTGTGGCTCTCCACCGAAAAACTCAAATTTTCAGAATGGGCAATGGCGGACAGAAACAGAAGGATTGTCCTTATCAACAAATTTCGGGCGGATGAGGTAGAGTTCTGTCGTGTATTTTTCTCGGGAAAAGACAAGGCCATCTCTCTGATACTCTATTCTCCGGCGGTGAACCTCAAACCGGGAGACCGCCTTGAAATCAGGCATACCTACAAGATTGTCCCTTACGAACATTTTTTTGATTTGACTTCACAGTTTTGAGTTTTCCCTGCAATTGCAGAAATCCAACAGGAGGGGAACTGCGGGTAAATAAAGAGCGGAGAGTTCAGAGTACTTCGGACTTCTCTGTGAAACACGTACTGGTACTTCTACTTTACCGCATACCTACTTCACAAGCTTTCCTGCCTCTGAACTCTCCACTGTAGTTATACCTGTTATATGTCAAGGTGTCAATAGAAACCCTGTTGACTTTTTAAGGGGAGCGTTTTAAAATAATTCTGAAGGGCATATACGGAAGGTGAACCTTTAAAGGCAGTAGAAGGAGGGCAATTATACTATGAGCGTGAAAGAGTTTGTAATGGGAGACCTGATACTTGGCATTGCACGGGATATAGGCCCCAGAATAATGAAGATAACAATTAGGGACAGACCAGAAGAAAATCTGTTTGCAGTTTTACCTGACACGGGAGTTAAAACCCCTGACGGGTTCTGGCACATATACGGGGGACACAGACTCTGGTCTTCACCTGAATCTATGCCGCGTTCCTACTCAATGGACGATACACAGGTAAGGATTCAAAGTAGAAAAGGACGGGTAAAGATTTATGGCAATCCAGAAACACAGAATAACATACAGAAGTCCATTGAGATACATCCTGCTGGAGAATCAACCATTGAGGTTGTTCATCAGATAAAAAACATTGGCCGCTGGCCTGTCAAACTCGCCTGCTGGGCTTTAAGCGTGATGAAACCTGGAGGTTTTGCCATCATACCTGTTAAGGCGGGGGGCGAGGGGCTTCTTCCAGACAGGCACCTTACCTTATGGCCCTACACCGACCTTTCGGACAGACGCCTTGTCATGGAAAAGGACTTTATTTTCCTGAAACAGGATGTCAAGAGTAAAAACCCCATCAAGATAGGAGCAATATCTTTCCCAAGATGGACCGCTTACTGGGTTGACGGGCTTTTATTCATCAAAAGGTTTGTTCAGTTAAAAGGGGAGTATCCTGATTTTGGCTGTAGCGTTGAAGCATATACCAATTCTGAGATGCTTGAACTGGAAACCGTGGGGATACTTAAGAACCTGGACCCGGGCAGCGCAGCCGAACATAAAGAGATATGGACGGTCAAAAAAATCCCTGTTCTTTCCCCGGTGCAGGGAGACATTGATAAAAAAGTCGGGTTTTAAAAGATTGATTCCCGGCAAGCAACGGTATATAATTTAAGATAAATGAGAACAGGGCTGGGGTTTGATATTCACAGATTTTCTGAAGGCAGAAAACTTATTCTGGGCGGTGTGCAGATACCTTTTGAAAAAGGACTTCTGGGACACAGCGACGGGGATGTGCTGTTGCATTCCCTGAGCGATGCCATCCTGGGAGCAATGGGGAAACCCGATATAGGCTTTTTTTTCCCGAATACTGATAGAAATATAAAAGACATTGACAGCAGTAAAATTCTGGATAAGGTGTTACATATATTACAAGATGAAGGGTATTACATAGAAAATCTTGATATAGTTATACTTTGCGAGAGACCAAAACTACTGCCTTTTCACGAGATAATAAGGGACCATTTATCAGGAATGCTCGGTGTTGACGCAGGAAGAATAGGGCTGAAGGCAAAGACGTTTGAAGGCCTTGGGGAAATAGGCAGCGGAAATGCCTGTGCCTGTATGGTCTCGGTCCTTCTGGAAAAAAAATAAATTAAGACTCCCTGACGTTTGTCATCGCGAGGTAAGGAGGTCTATGGTGAAAAAGAATGTTATTTTTGTTGTGGTGCTCACCCTGATTGTTTTACTCCCCTTTATACTCCTCAAAAGAAAAAACGACAACCCCTTTTTCACTTTAAAACCTCAGTATCAGATTATAGAGGGTTATATATCCGAGGGGGATGTCCTTGGTGACGTACTGCTTGCCCAGGACATCCCTGCACCGCAGGTAAGTATGATAACCAGCGAACTGAAAGAGGTTTTTAACGTCAGGAAATGCAACATAGGAGACAGGTGGGAACTGTATATGGACGAAAAGGGAACCTTTACAAAATTTATATACTACAACGGCCCCATTGACTTTTATGTTGTGGAGTTTAATAAAGAAGAGCATGCCTACCTGTCTTCTGCCCGGAAAGTGGAGGCAGAAAAGAGGATGCATGGAATTCGTGGAGCGATAAGAAGTTCTTTATATGAAAGTATGACTTACGTGAATATACCCCCCGAGATAATAATACAGTTTGCAGAGATATTTGCCTCCAAGGTGGATTTTTTCACTGACTGCAGAACCAACGATAATTTTAACGTTCTATGGGAGTCATATTTTGACAAACATGGAAATATCCTCAAGGACATAAGGATATCCGCAGCTTCTTACAGCACAGGGGACAACATCCATTATGCATTCTATTTTGAAACACCTGAAGGCAGGTGCGGCTACTATGATGAAAACGGAAAGAGCGTTGAGTCGGCTTTTCTTAAGGCCCCGCTCAACTACAGACGCATATCATCCCACTTCACATACAGAAGATTCCATCCCATACTGAAGAGATACCGCCCCCATCTCGGCATAGACTATGCTGCTCCCACTGGAACACCCGTTTCCTCCATAGGAAACGGCACAGTTACCTTTGCAGGAAGGAAGGGGGGGCTGGGAAATGCGGTAATAATAAAACATCCGAACGGCTATATTTCCTGGTATGGACACCTGTCAAAAATCGCCAGGGGAGTGAGAAAGGGGACAAGAGTGAAAAAAGGACAGGTCATAGCCTACGTCGGGTCTACAGGATTATCCACAGGCCCCCATCTTGATTTCCGGATACAGAGCAACGGAAAGTTTCTCAATTTCCTCAAACTGAAGATGCCTCCATCCTATCCTCTGCCTGATGAGTACCTCCCGCAGTTCAATGAAATCAAGGACTTTCTTGCTGACAGAATGAAATCGCTGAAAGAGACAGAGACCGTCTTTGAAAAAGGGGACAGGCAACCTTTCTGAGAACCGCAAAGAACAATGGAAAAAACAAATTCTTATACTGGAGAATGTTCTGGTAAAAAAAGCAGCCCGTTTCCCTTTTTGATACTGGCATCAAAGTCACCGAGAAGACAGGAACTGATGAAACGGATTACAGATAACTTCATCACGGTCCCCAGCGGGGTGAATGAGGAAACGGTAAAAGAAGATGACCCTGTAAGATTTGCCGTGTCAGCGGCTGTATTGAAAGCGCATGATGTGGGACAGAGGTATACTTCGGATATTATTATCGGCGCGGATACTGTGGTTGCACTTGATAAGATGCTCATAGGCAAGCCGAGAGACTATGAGGATGCCAGAAGGATACTGGAAATGCTGTCCGGTACAAGACACAGGGTAATAACAGGGATAGCCGTCTATAAGAAAAATGAGGATAAAACAGTTACAGGATATGAGATTACCTCTGTTCAATTCAAAAAGTTACAGGACCAGGATATCAGGGGATACCTTGCAAAAAGTGAATATATGGACAAGGCAGGCGCTTACGCCATACAGTCTGTGGGAGATAAATTTGTTGAGTCCCTTAAAGGAGACTATGACAACGTGGTCGGTTTCCCCGTTAAAAGGGTGAAAAAGGTCTTAGAAAGATTTTTACTGCCTGAAGTGGATGTAGATGCAGTGGACATTGCATTCCCTGAAAAGTGGGCGGTTGGTAAGAATGAGGGTAAGGTCATCTTCGTTCCGGATGCAGTATATGGAGACAGAGTAAAGGTAAGGTTGTCAAAACGGAAAAAGAGTTTTTCTTACGGGGAGGTCGTCAAAATCATCAAGCCATCGCCCTTCAGAATAGAGCCTGAGTGTCCTTACTTCGGGGCCTGTGGAGGATGTTCCTTCCAGAATCTGCAGTACAAAAAACAAACAGAGTTGAAAGAGCGGTATTTTTTGACAACCATGCACAGGATGGGGAAGATAGATATAAAAAAGGTTGAGATGCATCCCATCATCCCTTCTCCTGATATTTTTTATTACAGGAATAAGATGGAATTTGCATTTGGTACTGACGCAGGTAAGGTCTCCCTCGGCCTTAGGGAAAGGAGTTCACCTCTTATCTCTTACAGGAGAACGAACGTTTCTTTAAAGGAGTGTCTGATATTCAGCCCGACGGTAAAGAAGGTCTTCCCCGTATTCCTGAAATTTGCAGAAGGGACAGGACAGGATTCTTACGACCTGCTCTCACAGAAAGGATTTTTCCGTCATCTTGTGTTGAGAGAGGGGAAAAACACAGGAGAATTGATGGCTATTCTGGTGACAAGAAGCGGAGGAATCCCGGATATGACAGGACTGGCAGAATCCCTTTCCGGAATCGTTAACAGTATGTGGTGGGTGGAAAACAACCGTGTTTCTGACGTGGTTTCATTTGAAAAGAAACACCATATTTACGGAAGTCCGTCTATAAAAGAAAAAATGGACAACCTGAGTTTCAGAATATACCCGCAGTCTTTCTTCCAGCCCAATACCCGGGCAACGCGTCTGCTGTACGCCAGAATAAAAGAAAACGTGCAGGCACTGTCTGAAAATAAAAAGATTCTGGGGCTGTATTGCGGCCCAGGTGCAATAGAGATGTTTCTGTCTGACTCCGCTGCTGAGATTATAGGCATAGACTCTGAACATTCAAATATAAGCAATGCTGAAGAAAACTGTAAACTGAATGGCATAACCAACTGTCATTTTTACAGGGGACAGGTTGAGGATATCCTTAAGGGGGACATTCACATCATTAAGGACGTTGACGTTGTAATTGTTGACCCTCCAAGGGCAGGTATGAGCGGAAGGGCACTGAAGAACGTTTTAAAGATTAATGCACCCGCTCTCATTTACGTCTCTTGCAATCCATCTGCATTAGCCAGGGACACGGAAAAACTGAAGGAGGGAGGATACGGACTTAAAAAACTGTATTGTTTTGACTTTTTCCCGCATACCACCCACATGGAAGGTATGGGTATCTTCCTGAAAAGATAAATCAAAATTCCTCATTCTCTTTCATTGCGAGGCTTGTACCCTTCGTTTGTCATTGCGAGGAATGTTTTTTATGACGAAGCAATCTCAATGACAGGCTCAGAACAATCTCCGCAATCTCATGAATTGCCACGCACAATTCGCTCGCAACGACAAAAAGCGTCGGTTCAGACGGGTTTTACGTCAAGTTCGGTCACAATGTCTGCCTTGTGATATCTGGCTACAATCTCAACGAATTTCTCAAAAGGCAGTTCTCCACCTGTTATCTTTCTTAGTTCCGTTATAAAACTCAACAGGGCATCAGGTGATAAAAATCCCTCCTGAATCCGGGTGTAAAGGATTTCAAAGTCTTCCCTTCCAAGTTTTTCAGTCAGTTTCATTATTTCGCCGTATATGCTCGCCTTTCTCTTTTCCTCAATGATGGTAGTGAGTTCTTCTTCCAGAGATTTTTCCGCGTTGTGTCCGAATTCGTAACCGGATAGAGTCTGTCCCAACAGTTGCAGTTTCTTCTGTCTGACCCTGCCTGCCCTTCTGACACAAAAATTTCCGTACATTATGGGCATAAGTATCAACGGCACTCCGAAATACATTCCTGTCCAGGCAATACCTATGGCATTACCAAGAGATGGATTGCCGTTATATACCTGTTTTATATACTCAATAAAACCTGTAAGTATTCCTTCCTGCAGTTTAAACGTCCATGAATAAACAAAGTCTGCCGCAATAAGCAGAACACCCAGAATCACTCCACGGATATAACCGTAGTCCTGCGCATTCTCTTCGGTAAGTGTTATGGGGATACCGATAAATCTTTCAACAGGGGCAAGCATTGTGTTGGTTAGTATCAGCAGGTTTTGTTTTATCTCCTGGATACTCTTTTCGAAAGAGCCGTATACAAAAATATTTTTACCTGTACCCTTGTATACTGCGGCAAATTTATTTACCGGAGAGGAAAATTCAGTATTGAAATAGGGGAAAGAAAACTCCTTTTTTGTGTATACGGTCCACATTCCATGTTTGGTATTGAACTCAGATTCTTTGTTATATCCGAGGTATCCGAGCAACTGGTATGAGTACGGGTTAACGTCTTTGAAATATTGTATGGAGTCATAAACATCTTTTATTCCGTTGCCCATGTTTTCATTTTATATCATCCTTCAGATAAGAGCAAATTTTTGTATGGGTAACCCGGTAACGATTTCTATTCGTTTTTAACTACACGAATTTGACAATATAGGTCCCTAAATGCAAAAATAATGTCAAAAGATTCTGGGCAGAACGTGCTCCCTTTAGACAGGCACCGTAAGCATACAAAAAACTCAGATATGATAAGGCAGACAATTTTTCACTGGTCTATGACTGGGCAAAAAGTTGATTTATAATACAGATTTTAAAAGGAGCAGTTAACATGTCATCTAAAGAATTGGTGGACAGAGCGATACATTTTAGAATGCCTGAACGTTTACCGTTCACCGGCAGTATGGCAGATACTGATTTCTCCGGTGATACGGTGGCTATCTTTCCTGACCTGGGTTTAAAATGGTGGCTTGGTGGAGGTGGTACTGACGAATGGGGTTCACAGTGGGAAATTAACCCGGAACTTAAAGATATGGGGCAGGTTAAGAATATTGTTATTGATGACCTGAAAGACTTTAAGTCAGTGATAATCCCTGATGCACTTGACCCTGAACGGTATTCAGGATGGGAAGAAATCCTGAAAAGAGCAGAGGAAGAAAACAGGTATGTCGTCTGCTGTAACGGACCTTATATTTTTGAGCGGGCGTATTTCCTGCATGGATTTGAAACACCCTCATTGACATTATAACCAGGCCTGATATAGTGAAGGAGTTTATCAAACACATAGTTCAGTATCATCTGGACACAATTCAGTACATTAGTGATAACTTCCCCGGACGGATTCACGGCTACCGCGGAACGGATGACTGGGGAGCTCAAAATGCTGAGTTGATTTCACCTGGCCTGTTCGGAGAGATATTCCAGCCGGTCTATAAGGATATTTTCAGCCGCATACATGAGGCTGAAATGGATGTGTGGATGCATTCATGCGGAATGATATATAACATTATCCCACTTCTGATTGAAGCCGGACTGGACGTTGTAAATCTGATGCAGCCGAATGTTTTTCCTATAGAAAGATTGTCCACCTTTAAAGGGAAACTGGCTTTTGAGATGTGTGGAGATATCCAGACCACACTGGCGGAAGGAGACAAACAGGCGTTAACTTTTGAGATTCAAAGGCTCCTTGATGCCTGTTGTGCAGAAGACGGTGGTTTCATTGAGGCTAAACTTGACCGTATGTACTATGAAGGAGCCAATATTACACCGGAAACCGGAGAGTTCTGTCATAGGGAATACCGTCTCCGCGACCCTTTCGTAATTCTTAAATGACAAATTGGGGGGGGTGTTGACAAGAAAAGATTTTTGGGGTAATATACTTTAGAGTTGGAAAATACGCTGTAATAAAGTGGTAGTGTAACCTTAGATTTTTTTTTAATATACTTTGTGAAAAAAATCACAAATGGACACGCTATACATAGATAAGAAAGACTGGGACAGTTTCTTAAACGGGAAAAGTTCTGTCAACAGAATCTTTGCACCTGTTGACTCAAACGGTTCTCTTTTTTACGAGAAGATAGAGCCGGGCGATGAAACAAAGATTGTTTACAACAGGGCGCGTCCCGTGGAACCGTTGAAGTTTTTCCTCTTTCCCTTCAAGGAAAGGGTTCACCCTTCTCTAAAATCCATCCCCGCAGTTGTAATAATGGGTCCAGCGTCCTGTGACGTAAAAGCCTTGAAGATACTTGACAGTGTCTTCAAAAATGGTGAGTATAAAGACCCCAACTATTCAAAAAGAAGAGAAAACGCCCTTATAGTGAGTTTTGACTGCCAGTCACCCTACTCCACCTGTTTCTGCGAACTTGTGGGTGTGCACCCTTATCCTGAAGGGGGATTTGACCTGAATGTATATCAGTCTGAAGAAGGGCTTTTGATAGATATCGGTTCAGATAAGGGGCGTTCTTTCATAGGGGATGACCAGAGGTTTTTCCAGGCAACAGGCGAGCAGATAGAAAAACGGGCAGTAAACAGACGGAAGGTGGTTGAAAAAATAAGAGAGAGCAACAGGGACTTCAACCTTACCAGTATAGAGAACCTGAAAGGAGCATACCAGACAGAGTTGTGGAAGGTCTCTGGGGATATTGAAAGATGTATCCAGTGTGGCAGTTGCACCAATAACTGTCCTACCTGCGTATGTTTTCTACTGGAGGAGACGGGTAGACAGAAAATAATGAGGAAGACAAGGATGTGGGACAGCTGTCTTTTCCCCGGCTATGCACGTATGGCAGCAGGAGCATCTCCAAGGCCGACTCTTTATGACAGGTATGCGAACAGACTTCTCTGCAAGTACTGGTATATGGAGGAAAACTTCGGGCTGAATGGATGTACAGGATGCGGAAGGTGTATCGCAGGGTGTCCGGGAAAGATTGACAAAAGGAAGGTAATCACTGAGGTGCTGAGGGAGAAATCTCGGGTATAATTATGGACAAGAATATATATGAGCCGATTGGATGCGAGGTGATAGAGGTCATTACGGAATCCCCTGCGATAAAAACGGTTGTGCTGAAACCGGAAAGAGAGTTTTCGTTTCTTGCCGGTCAGTTTGCCTCTTTAACCGTGCCCGGTGTCGGGGAAGCGCCTTTTACTCCTTCATCATCTCCCTATGAAAGGGAAAAGATTGAGTTTACCGTAATGAAAGCAGGAAGGGTAACTGCTGCGATACACGCCCTGAAACCCGGAGATACGGTAGGGATAAGAGGTCCTTACGGGAAGCCCTATCCTCTAAATTACTACAAGGGAAAAGAGATACTGCTTGTGGGAGGGGGTGTGGGATTGGCTCCTTTAAGGGCTCTTTTTCTGGCATTGATGGAGAACGTAAAAAACTACAAAAGAATCGTTTTCTGCTGCGGCGCCAAAACACCGTCTGACTACATATATAAGGATAAGATACTGGACTGCTGGCACCAGTACTGTAAGACCTCACCGCTCTGTTTCAGAATAACGGTTGACAGGAAGGATAAAGACTGGCAGTTTGAAGAGGGAGTGGTGACAAAGGCACTTGACAACCTTGACGTAGACATCAAAAATTCGGTGGCGGTTGTTTGCGGACCTCCCATAATGATGAAGTTCGCAACACTGAAACTTCTTGAAATCGGCTATACTGCCCCGCAGATATACCTTTCTATGGAAAGAAAGATGTACTGCGGTGTAGGACACTGCAGGCACTGTCTCATAGGGGACCTTTTCGTGTGTAAAGACGGGCCTGTATTTACCTATGAGCGGATTAAGGACAAACCCAACATATGGGTTTGAAAACAAGCACTATCCCCGTCAGGACTGGAGGAAGAGGCGAAGAGAAAATGAAAAAACTGTACATAGACTACGACAGGTTTCTCAATCTGCCTGCAGATGCGGGCATAAGATGCAGTTACCTTATGCACCCGGGGAATGACGGAATAACCGGCCTTCGGGAAGAACTGGCATTTATGTTCGCCTGCAGGAGGTGCGAAGACTATCCCTGCGTAAATGCCTGTCCCACGGGCGCCCTTAAGAGAGAGGGTGGGCTGATTAAACGTTCAAGGGTTATATGCATCTCCTGCAAGACATGCTCTCTTGCCTGTCCCTTCGGTACCATACTTCCGGAACTGATACCGTACCTCGTCAGCCGCTGCGACGCCTGTGTGGGACGGCTGAAAGAAGGCGAAGAACCATTATGTGTGACGACCTGCAGTAACGGGGCGATACAGTATGTGGACGAGGACTCCATTGAGGATAAAACAAATCTTTATACATTTGGAGACAATATCCTGGTCAGGGTCTTTAACTGGTTGAACCTTTATGGAATAAAAAAATGAGCGCACCGGTTATCCTTTTATATTTTGTCATCAGTTTTGTAACCCTCAGCGTA
This sequence comes from uncultured bacterium, assembly GCA_964406415.1. Taxonomy (GTDB): domain Bacteria; phylum Ratteibacteria; class UBA8468; order B48-G9; family JAFGKM01; genus JAFGKM01. The sequence goes on along the minus strand of CAYORP010000070.1, from coordinate 5,045 downwards.
CTGGGCCTTCTGGCCATGTGGGTGGAGAGGAAGGTAACTGCCCGCCTGCAGTTCCGTGTGGGACCTCCATGGTATCAGAACTTTGCAGATTTTGTTAAACTGACGGGCAAAGAGATCCTGATACCCGCAAAGGCGAACACATTTACTTTCGTCTTTGCCCCGGTACTTGCCTTAATATCTGTAACCACTGCAGGAACCATCATACTGCTTTCCCTTACAAAAAGTTTCGGGTTCCCGGGGGACATTATCCTCCTTCTCTATCTTTTGACCATTCCATCTCTCGCAATAATACTGGGCGGAAGTTCATCAGGAAACGTTCTGGCATCCGTGGGTATCAGCAGGGAGATGAAACTCCTCCTCGGCTATGAACTCCCTTTTGTCTGTGCGTTGATAATACCGGCACTTATGAGCGGTATGACAACCTCTCTAACTGATATTATCACCTTTCAAAAGACGGGTGGGATGAACATCAGTTCTTTTGCCGGTGTTATCGGTTTTGTCATAGCGATTTTTGCACTGCAGGGCAAGATAGGATTTGTCCCCTTTGACCTGGCTGAAGCGGAAGGGGAGATCGCCGGCGGCGCCCTTATAGAATATTCCGGCATTCTCCTCGGTCTGTTTAAGATGACCAAGGCAATACTGCTGGTTGTCGGTCCTCTTGTTCTGATAGCCCTTTACTTTGGAGGTATAAACCTTTTGTCGGTTACAGGCATTTCAACGGGCATACTGAAATACCTCCTGATTCTTGTACTTTTTATACTCATAAAAAACACCAATCCCCGTTTGAGGATAGACCAGGCATTAAGGTTTTTCTGGGGCTGGATGACGCTTTTCGGGGTAACCGGCATTATGCTGGCAGTAGCGGGGTGGTAAATAAATGAGAAATCCCCCTTCATCCCCCTTTTTAAAAGGGGGAGACAGTTCCCCTGAGGAAGGTCAGGGAGGATTTAAAGGGAAAAAATGTCTACTCTGAGTCTGAAAACAAGAGCCCTGAAAAGGTCTTTGGGGGTGTACCACCTATCCGGGGGCTCATGCAACAACTGCGACATTGAAATACTGGACCTGCTCACACCCCGCTTTGACATAGAGCGGTTCGGGATGACGCTGGTGGGAAGCCCCAGGCATGCGGATGTCCTGCTGTGCACCGGCATAGTCAACAAAAAGTGCGTTGAGAGGATAAAGGAGGTCTACGAACAGACAGCAAAACCCTGTTTTGTTGTCGCCGTGGGCTCCTGCGCCTGCACAGGAGGGATTTTCAGAGATGGATACCAGATGGCAGGACCGCTGGACAAGATAATCCCCGTGGACATATACATTCCCGGATGTCCACCCAAACCTGAGGCAATGATTGCCGGTATCTTAAGACTTCTGGAGAAGGTAAAATGAGAAATCCCCCTTCATCCCCCTTTTTAAAGGGGGAGACAGTTCCCCTCCTTTGGTAAAGGAGGGTCAGGGAGGATTTAAAGGGGAAAAATGTCTACTCTACATATACCCGAAACACTGAAGAAAAAACTCGGTGACAGGATAAAAGAAATGAAGGTACACAACGTGAAACGGGTTTATATAACCGTTGACAGGGAAAAACTGAAGGACTGCATCAGGATAATTTTCAGGGACCTTGATGGAAGGTACATAATCCTGTCGGGAGTGGAGAACCTTGACAGTTTTGAGGTTCTCTACCACTTCGGGTTTGACAGTGCGGGAACGGTTGTCACCGTGAGGACATACCTTGATAAAAACAAACCGGAGGTTGCCTCAATGACCGACATAATACCGGGTATATCCTACATTGAAAGGGAAACGTGGGAACTGCTCGGTATCAACTTTATCGGGCACCCGAACCTGAAACACTTCCTTCTGCGTGATGACTGGCAGAAGTGCAACTATCCCTTAAGGAAAGAAAAAAATGTCTGAAAACAATAAGAAAAAGGTGGTTGTCCCCATAGGCCCCTATCATCCACTCCTGGAAGAACCTGAGTTTTTCGCCCTTTACTGCGACGGGGAAAAGGTGGAGGATGTGGAGTGGGAGGCAGGTTACAACCACAGGGCAATAGAGAAACTCTCCGAAGGTAAGCACTGGGACCAGGTAACATTTCTTGTGGAAAGAATCTGCGGAATCTGTTCCACATCCCATCCGTTTGCCTACTGTAACTCAGTAGAAAACCTTCTCGGGGTCTCGGTGCCTGAAAGAGCGGGTTACATAAGATGCATTATTGCAGAACTGGAACGCCTCCACAGCCATCTTCTGTGGCTGGGACTGGCAGGGCATTTCCTCGGCTATAACACCGTATTTATGTGGGCATGGAAATACAGAGAGCCCGTACTGGATATGTTTGAGATAATCTCGGGTAACCGGAACCACTATGCAATGTTCAAGATAGGTGGGGTCCGCAGAAACATAGAGGAAGAGGATATGCCTGCACTGAGGAATGTCCTGAAAGAATTGAAGGTAAAACTGGAGATGCTCACCCATGCCGTACTTGACGACCCTGTGCTGGAGGCAAGGCTCAAAGGTGTCGGGGTTCTGACAAAGGAGGACATAAAAAACTTCGGTGCGGTGGGACCTATCGCAAGGGCAAGCGGCGTTGAGATAGACATAAGAAAGGATGACCCCTATGCCGCCTACCCTGCGCTGGATTTCAAGGTAATAACGGCTCAAAACGGGGATGTTTTTGACAAGACAGTGGTCAGACTGCTTGAAATGTTTGAGTCCATAAAAATTATTGAACAGTCCCTTGATGCCATTGAAGGAAAAGGCGGGGAGATAGGAACCGAGATACGGGAAATACCTCCGGGAGAAGGCATCGGACGTCATGAAGCACCCAGAGGAGAGTGTTTCCACTATGTCCGCAGTGACGGAACAAACAGGCCCGTGAGACATAAGATACGGGCCCCCAGTTATACCAACATACCGACGTTTAAAGCCAGTTGTATCGGGCAGACGATATCTGACGTGGCCATTATTCTGGCAGGTGTGGACCCTTGTTACTGCTGTACGGAAAGGGTTGCCGTGTACAACAAAGGCAACAGGACAAAACAGGTCTATGACTTTGAACAACTGGTGGAGATGTCAAAGCAAAAAACTGAAAAGATAAGAAAAGAGATATGAAAAAGCCAAAGATACGCGAACTGAAAGAGGCAATTACCAGTTTATTTTCAAAGCCGTTTACTACGGAGTTTCCGTATAAACCGCATGTCCCCGTTAAAAGATTCAGGGGGAAGCCCGAGTACAGCCCGGATGGATGCGTCGGATGCGGGGCATGCTTCCAGGTCTGTCCATCAAGAGCCATTGAGATGAGAGACGAGGTAGCAGAAGATGGGACGGCAACGAGAACCCTGATACAGCATCCGGCACAGTGCATCTTCTGTGGAGAGTGTGAGAGAAACTGCATAACGGGAGAAGGCATAAAACTTTCAAACAGGTTTGACGTCTCTTATTTTGACGAAAAGGAAGTAACGAGTTCGGTTCAGCATAAACTCGTTATCTGTAAAAACTGCGGTGCGGTAATAGGTACTGAAAAACACATCCGCTGGGTCTTCAAAAGACTGGGGAACCTGGCATTTTCACAGCCGGTAATAATCTCCCAGGTTATGGATGAACTGGAGATAAAAAATGAGGCGGAAGAAAAGGTTTCCCTGCCCCTACAGAGAACCGACATGCTGAAGATAGTCTGTCCCAGATGCAGAAGAATATCTTTCATCAAGGACGAGGAGAAGGAACGTTAAATGGCTGAACAAAACACTGTATTACTTTTGATACTCGCACTACCCTTTGCGGGAGCGCTGGTAACAAAGGTCTTCAAACAAAAGTATGCCTTAAGGGCAGGATTTTTCATCCTTTTGATACAGATGTTTTTGTCTGCTTATCTGCTGAAGACTGTATCCGCGCAGAAAGAAGTTTCATTCAGAGTCTCTGAAACATTATTCCGCTGCGACCTACTCGGCATTGTCTTTCTGCTGACCTCGGTCCTTATGGGGGTTTTGATATACCTGTTCTCCATTGGATATTTCACTGGAGAACAACCGCAGGAACAGGGGAAATTTGCATTCTGGGGGCTGGTCTTTGTGGGCAGTATGATGGGAGTCATCCTTTCAGACAGCCTGATTTCTCTATACCTGTTCTGGGAACTGGCAGGGTTGTGTTCATGGCGACTCATCGGCTTTTATAGAAAGGACGACCACCTATTTAAAGCGGACAAGGCATTTCTCATCACCTCGGCAGGCGCGGGTTTCATGCTGCTGGGTTTTGCGTATATATATAAATTTACAGGCTCACTGAGTCTTTCTATTATGTCAAACAGCTCCGTCCCCCCGTTTGTTTTTGCCCTGTTCTTTCTGGGGGTTATCACAAAATCGGCCAGTTTCCCTTTCCACACGTGGCTGCCTGATGCATCAGTCGCACCAACCCCTGTCACCGCTTTTCTGCATGCGGCGGTTCTGGTTAAAATCGGGGTTTATGCTCTGGCACGGGTCTTTGGCGCAACCCTTTATGTTTCGGGAAGCGTAATGTGGGCAGGATGGCTGGCATTGTTCAGCAGTTTTGCCGCAGGTATAATTGCTATGAGGGAAAACGATATTAAGAAGATACTGGCGTACTCAACGGTCAGCCAGCTGGGGTTTATGCTGGCCGGTCTGATGATGTTCAATGCCATAGCGGTAAGAGGAGTTTTAATCTTTTACGTGGCGCATGCACTCGGTAAAGGATGCCTGTTCCTGTGTGCGGGCATAACAGAGCGGGTATTCGGCACAAGGGACATAAGGGAGATGGGCGGGTTGATGAAAAAAGCGCCTGTACTGACCTATGCGTTCTTCTTCAGTATGTTATCTGTGATAGGCATACCCCCTCTGCCAGGATTCTTCGGAAAACTGGAGGCGATAACAGGTATGCTTGTAAACAAGAACGTCTTTTTTGCCTTCACTGCAACAACAACATCGGTATTGACTCTTTTGTATCTGTTCAGGATATTTAAATACGTATTTATGGGAGACTATAAGGAAACATCTTTTGATAAGACGGGGTTCAGGTCTATGACGGCCTCCGTGGT
>CAYORP010000069.1:0-28369 GCA_964406415.1 uncultured bacterium | reverse complement strand
AGAGATTTCAAAGCAGTCTAACTGAGTTGATTGCCCGTGTTGGTTACGATGGTATCTTTATAGACAATGCTACTCCTGTCTCTGGAAATACCTGTTTCTGCAAGTACTGCCAGCAAGAGTTTAAGAGGTATCTGGAAAAACTGTCCGGTTATGAAAAAACTCTCTTGGGCGTGAGAGAAAAAAAGGTTGAACTACTAATGGATAACCTCCCATTGGAATTACTATGTCGGTTCCGGATAGATGGCATCGCCCGTTACCTATCCTTGATAGGAAATACCGGACGCAAAATCAATCCTGATTTCAAGGTCTTCGCGAATGTCAATTCATACAATACATTTATGCCTGTTTCTCATTCCTGCAATTTCCTTATGTTTGAAAACCCCTATTTGCCAGGTATTAACTTTTCAAAGATGGAAGAGTCTCATCCATCTTCTGGCAATAACCATATCTCAAATTTCACATACCAGACACATATTGGACAGTTGCTCTTTACTGTGCACGCTCCTGCTCGCATAGTAGCACTTAACTACGAGAGTTTGAAGGAAGGGAGAGAAAATTTGATGGAACTGGGATTAGCGGAATGTTCTGCCTTTAGTAATGGCGGTGCTATTGCAGTCAAGGGTGAAACCAGAGTGAAATATGCAAAGTTTTTCAAAAAAACTCTGCATCTATATGAAGGTTATGAACCATATAGTGACATCGGTTTGTTGTATTCTTACTGGGGACATAATCCCGGTTCAATGGGTCATCAACATAGTCAGGAAGTCAATCCTGCAGATGACATAGGAGCAAGCCACCGGTTGATGGAAGTACTTATGGACCGTACACTTTCAGAGGTATCTCTGAAGACTTTAAAAACACTGATTCTTTGTGGATATAAACTTGAGTTGACTACCCAACAAATTGAAAGCATCAAAAAGTTTAAGCAGGATGGGGGTTCTCTCTATGTTTACCTTCCTGAAACAAGTGTCAATAACAGTCCATTCAAGCAGGTATTTCAGGGAGTATCTCAATGGGAACCGGGGACTATAGTCCCGGGTATGAAACCCCTAACCTCTTCAGAAGGACCTCTACGAGGACTGCGATTCTCTGCTTTCCTCAATAAAGACCAGCGGTCTTTAACATTGCACATAGTGAATTATAATCTCGCCTGTCAAGAAATACCCTGTACAGTAACTGAAGTAAAAAATGTTCACATCTCACTGCCATTACCAACAGGTTTTTCTGTTGATACTATCAAGGTATATGACCCGGACAGTGAGGATGTTTTAGAATTACAGCATCAGATTAGTAAAGGAAAATTGAACTTCATACTGGAAAATTTACGAATCTATAAGTTGATTGTGATATCATCAACCTGACTTCCAAGATGATAGTCTAAAAAAATATATATAAAAAGGAGAAAAATGAAAGATTTTTTAAAAACAGGTGTTATTGGTTGTAAAAAAGGAGGGGGAAAAACACAGTACTGTGCTGAGTTGATAGATGGTTGTAAACTGGAGGCAGTGTGTGATATAAACGAAGAATTTGTTGAAACAGCATCAAAGAGGTACGGTATAAAAGGCTATACAGACTATAAAGAGATGATTGACAGAGCGGATATAAACCTTGTCGTTATTTCTACCCCTGACAATCTGCATGTAGAGCAGGCAGTCTATGCGCTTGAGAAAGGCAAGTATGTCTATTGTGAAAAGCCTATGGCTATAAACCTGCAGGATGCCATTAGACTGATGAAGTCTGCTAAAAGGTCAAAGACAAGGATACAGATAGGATATGAACTTCACACATCTGAACTTTATACGAGAGCAGAAAAAGCGATAAGAGAGGGCTGGTGTGGTGAAATTCTATTTGCTTTTCACGATTATTTAAGACCTCCATGGATAGACCCGAACCACTTTAAGATGAAAAAGGAGAAAAGCGGTGGGCTTATTGTCCATGAGGGATGCCATTATGTGGATTTTCTGAGGTACATTATTCAGGAAGAGGTAACAGAACTTTCCTGTTACGCACCACCTATAAAGACAAGATACTATGATGGAATACTTGACAACTTCAGACTTAACATGAGACATAAAAATGGTGCAATAAGCGGAATGACATGGTCACATATGTTTGGCGTTGGTGTAGATAGAGATTTCAGCCGCCAGATATTTACATATGGCTTTATCGGGACAGAAGGAGCGATTTACTGCGACCTTCAGCACAAGAAAATTTCTTTTATAAAACACAGGGTTGATGAAAACGGTAAGGTATATGGACACAAACTGGTATATGAAGAAGATTACAGTTTTAGAGACTGGATGGAGTTGGGACATAATGTTCTTGCCTGCGTGCAGGACTTTGTTTCAAGAATTCTGAGAGACGAACCACCTCTTATACCAATAGAAGAAAGTTTTTTGTCTGAATATCTTTCTTATGCGGCGGAGGAGTCTGCCCTGATCAAAAAACCTATAAAAATACCTTCAAGGAAGGAAATTTTATCCCTGATTTGATAATGAAAAAAGTATCAGGAAGAAAAATATTCGTTTCAACTAAGGAACAAAAACTTTTGTATGACCTTACCTGTCTTCAACTCTGGTATGTGTTTTATCTGTCTTCATCAGGGACCAAGACTTTTGAAGAGGCAATCTTTTCTCAAACCCCTTTTGATAACTTCCTTCCCTGGTACAGAGAAAAACAAGTCAGGGATACCTTACCGGAGCAACGGACTATGTGGATAGAATTTGTGGAAAGGGTCAAGTCAATATATAATAACTACCCATCAGAAAAAAAGTTTATTGCAGAATCTATAAGGTTTGTTTTCCCTCTGGTTTTAGAATCTGAAATATATCAGCGTTTAAATATTGAAGAGAGATGGTTTGGCTGTTTCAGGTATGGTTATAATAAAGATAGAAAATATCTGGCTTTACATTTCAAAAACGCATATGAACCTGAGTATCCATTTTCTCAAAAGGAGAGACTTTTTTTATCTTTAATGGATTTGGTAGTAGATGTTGATAAAAACAACTATGAGGTAGAAGAGATAGGATGCGGTTCCTGGATTAATAACCTGCCTGCCTTTCAGGAGTTATTCCCGAAAAGTTATATAGACTCTCTTCATCCCACCTCACCGGATGACAAAAGAGGGAATGGATGGTGGGGACAGTTTATCAGTCACAGAGGGGTTCTACACAGAAAAAGAGCCTCAATCCTAAAAGAGAAAAAGATATTTGAGTATAGTAGACTGCACGGTCAATGTGATTTTTCAGAATTCAGAAAACATATATTGAAAAAGATTGAAAGTAACCATGGATAAGGTAAAGATTGGTGTAGTAGGACTTGGTGGTAGAGGGAGATACTTTTGTAATATGTTTGACAGTAATCCAAATTCAACCCTTGTTGCAGTGTGTGATAAAGACCCAAAAGTCCTTAAATTTATGAAGACAAAATGGAAAGACAGGGTAGCATACTTCACAGAGATAGATGATATGTTTGAAAAAACAGATATTGATGGTGTGGTTGTCGCTACCAATGACCCTGACCACACAGAACCCTGCATTAAGTCATTGCAGTACAGCAAGTCAGTTATGGTTGAAAAACCACTTGCTCAAACAGTTGAGGACTGTAAAAAGATTGCGGAGGCGGTAAAGAAGACAAAGGGTGTTTTTATGGTTGGCTTTGAACTCCGCCACTGCGTGCTTTTTGAAAAGATGAAGGAACTCATTGACGAGGGGAAAATAGGCAAGGTTATTATGGGTATAGGTATTGACAATGTATCAGTTGGTGGGGACTACTACTACCATGGAAAAGGAAGAAAGAAAGATTACTACAAAACCTTACTTTTGCAGAAGGGTTCACACAGCCTTGACCTACTTAATTATTTTATGGGAGGGAGACCTGTGAGAGTCTTTGCCTCAGGGGGTCTTGATGTTTTTGGAGGAAAAGAGCCTGATGACAAACTTTGTAGAGACTGTGAAAAAAAAGATACCTGTCCATACTATGTAAACCATAAAAGCTTTATGATGGACTATGGACAGGAGGTTACCATAGAGGACCACTGCGTCTACTCCAAAGATATGGACATAAATGACAACTCACAACTTTTGATTGAATATAACAATGGTGCAAGAGCAACCTTTACTGAATGCCATTTCACACCGGAATACTCCCGCGAGTTTACGCTTATTGGAGACAAAGGTAAGATGTATGGTTTTTATAATAACGAAGGTGATTTTGTTATAAGAGTTTCTTACAGACACTCAAACCATATTGATGAGTATAGACCAAAGTCTACAGGGGGTGGTCATGGTGGTGGAGATATACGGATTATCAATGAGTTCTTAAAAAGGATTCTAAAAAAGTCAAAATCGAATAAAGAAGCGATGGAATCTGCATATGACAGTGCTGTTCTTGCTATCTGCGCAGAAAAATCCATAGAAGAAAAAAAAGTAATAGACATACCTTTAATGGAGGTGTAAGATGAAAAGTTATAAGATAGTCAATGTACATGGGCATTTACGTAAGTCTGCTGACCTTGATAAACTGGTAAAAGAATGGGAAAAACAAGGAGTCGTGAAGTTTTGTGTTCTTGCTCTCGGAAAACAATGGGAAAGTCATGGATATTTTACGAATGCGGACTTATTGAAAGCAATGAAGAGATACCCGGATATTATTGTTGGTATGGGACATCTGGAACTTGGACCGTTGATGGATGAACCTGATAAAGTAGAGAGATTAAAAGAGCAAGGATTTTTGGGGTTGAAATTTATCTCTTCATCTGCTCCTTATAGTGATGAAAGATACTTCCCGTATTATGAAAAGGCAGAAAGACTGGAGATGCCAATTATTTTCCATGTGGGTATAATCGCCGTGGAGGAAAAAGATAGACAATTTCGGGTTGATTCTGAACTTATGCGACCATACCTCATTGACCGGATTGTTAGGTATTTCCCTAAACTGAAGATTATATTCGCCCATCCTGGCGACCCTCATACCCAGGAGGCACTAACTGTTTCTCATACTTTTCCCAATGTATATCTTTGTCCCTCAGGTGGAGGTGGTTCAGACTTCCACATTTCAAACATAAAAAAATCTCTTTCACCTTTTCCTAAGGCTGACTGGGATAATCCTGATGAAAATATTGCCAAGGTCTACTTTAAAAAATTTGTTTTTGGGACGGACAACCCGCCTGTTTCTCTCTGGTATGAACAATCTATAAAACTCATGGACTATCTCCATATAGAAGAAGAGACAAGAGAACTATACTTCTGGAAAAACGCCTGTTCTATTTTTGGATGGAATCTTTAAAGTGTTCACCTCAGTTTAAAAACAGAAACAGGAGATCTTCAAGACCAAATGGAGGTTCACTCTTTTATTTTTTCTCCTTCAGATGGCTTAGATACTTCTCGGCAGAGAACGCTGCTATTGCCCCTTCGCTACAGGCAGTAACTACCTGATAGAGAGGCTTTTTAATCACGTCCCCACAGGCAAAAACACCTTTTACAGAGGACTGCATATCGCAATCGGTCACTATATAACCTGCAGGGTTCTGCTCAACCTTACCACTGATAAATTCCACATTTGGTTTCTGTCCGATTGAAACAAAGACGCCACTCACGTCAAGTGATTGCGTGTGCCCCGTCTCGTTCTGCCTCAGGATTATTCTCTTTACCAATTTTCCATCCCCTTCTATCTTTTCCACGGTTGAAGAAAGAACAGGCTTTATAGAAGGATATTTTTTCATCTCCTCTTGGAGATGTGGAGATGCTCTGAATTTGTCACGGCGGTGTATCAGGTAACAAACATCTGCGTATCTTGTCAGGTACATTACTTCTTCCAGGGCAGAGTCTCCACCGCCCACCACGGCAATCTTTTTATCCTTAAAGAAAGCACCGTCGCATACCGCACAGAAAGAGACCCCTCTGCCTGTATATTCAGATTCACCTTCAACCTCAATCTTTTTTCTTGATGAGCCGCTGGCTATTATTAGAACTCGTCCTGTCACTTCTTGACCACTTTTCAGTTTTACCTTTTTTTCACCACCTGCATCCCATAATACCTCTTCTACCTCACCCTGCAGAATCTCTCCTCCAAATTTAACATACTGTTCCTGCATCTTCTCTGCCAGTTCGGGACCAGAAACACCTTCTGGGAAACCCGGATAGTTATCCACCTTCTCCGTAATCAACATACCGCCCCCCGGAAAAAACTTCTCAATAACGACGGTATTCATTCTTGCTCTTAAACAGTATATCCCTGCAGTCAGCCCTGCAGGACCCGCCCCGATAATAATAACATCCTTTGCCATACTCCAATCCCCCTATCCCCCTTCAAAAATCTCTCCCCTGTCTGGTTTTCTAAAACGGACTCGGGAGTGAAACAGGAGAGTACAAGATTATTTTTTATACCGTATCCTTATTTCGTAATAAACCCTGTTCATTACCTTCTTGGGTACCTTTTTAGGTTTGTTGGCCTCGCGGGAAAAATAGATGGTCTTCTCAATGGTATGCAGTAAAGAAAGACACCTTTCACACTCGTGAAGATGCTCCTCAAGCATATCTTTCATAAACCGGTCAATGTCGTCATCAATATATCTGGATATTAATCTGGCAATTTCTTCACAATCCATAGTTTTCCCCATAAATTAAGCAGGTATTAACTCTTTTTTCTCCCGGTTGCCTCTGAAATACTCTGAAAGTTTCTCACGCAGGTACAGTCTGCTCCTGTGTGACCTGGTCTTTACAGCCGCTTCTGAAAGCGATAAAATCTCTGCCACCTCTGATATAGAAAGCCCTTCTATGTCGTGTAAAACAAAAACAGACCTGTATTTGGGCGGTAAGGCATTTATTTCCTTATCAAGAATCTCTTTCAGTTCCTGGTTTTTAAGGTGGTCAACAGGGGTATCAGACCAGTCAGGAAACTCTGTTTCGTAAATAGAATCTGTGGTTGTTTTTTTTAACTGTGATGTGGGTATTCTTTTCCCTTTTTCCTTCCGCATCTTCATCAGTGCAAAATTGGTCGCTATACGGTAAAGCCATGTGGAGAAAGAAGAGTTACCTCTAAATCTGGACAGATTTTTATATGCAGTCATATATGTTTCCTGCATCACATCTGCAGCATCTTCTTTGTTGTGGAGCAGTCTGTACCCAAGATTATATATCCTGCTGCTGGTAGTTTTCATCAGTTGTTCAAATGCCTTTATATCCCCACCCTTCGCCCTTTCTACCAGAGACGACTCAAGGATTGTACTCATTTATCTCCACTATCTTGTTTCTGTTTTTCATGCCCCTTACAATGCAGAAAGATGATTTCGGCCTATTGTAATATTCCGAAAGAATCTCTACCAGTCTCTTGTTGGCTTTTCCCTCTACCGCCGGTGCATCCACCCATATCTTTAAAACATTATCATTCTCTTTAAAGACTCTGGGTTTTCTGGAATTAGCCGTTACCCGCACCGATATTTTCATTTTCTAATGATACCACACTCAATAAATAGAGTAAACATCCCTTATTGAAAAAAATATGCCGCGGTGTTAAAATCAGGGCATTGAAATACAAAGGGGGTTATAAATGGCTGGAAGAGAGGTTTTCGGCAAAGAGGAGATGGAACAGATACAGGAGGTCTTGAAAACGGGCATTATATTCAGGTATGGATTTGAAAAGGAACGCAATGGCATCTTTAAGGTCAGGCAGTTTGAACAGGAATTTGCCCACTACACCAACTCAGGCTATGCGCTGGGTGTGAGTTCAGGAAGCGCAGCCGTAAAGGTGGCACTTGAGTCTCTCAATCTGCCCGAAGGGAAAGAGGTAATCGCTCCCAGTTTTACCTTTGTTGCAACGATAGAGGCAATAGAAGAAGCGGGCTTCAAGCCGGTCTTATGCGAGATTGACGAGACCTTTAACATTTCAATTGAAGACATAAAAAACAAAATTACAAAAGATACGGTATGTCTGGCTCCTGTTCATATGATGGGCTCCGCTGCAAGAATTGACAGGGTTCTTGAGATTGCAGGGGAAAATAGACTGAAGGTTCTGGAAGATACCTGCCAGGCTACTGGGGCATCTTTCAAGGGTAAAAAAGCCGGAACGTATGGAGATGTTGGATGCTTCAGTTTTGACTATGTTAAGGTGATGACCGCTGGTGAAGGCGGAATGGTAATAACCGACAACAAGGATATTTACAAACAGGCCGAGTTCTACCATGACCACGGGCACCCCCATCTGTCTGGTGTCGGAAGAGGTGAAGAGAAACGAGCCCGTAAAGGATTTAACTTCAGGATGAACGAACTGCAGGGAGCCCTGGGACTGGCACAACTTAAAAAACTGGATACTATTATTACCAGACAGAAGGAAAACAAGAAAACCATAAAGAAAGAATTACAGAATATCCGGGGGATGGGATTCAGACAATTCACTGATGAAAATGGAGAAATAGCAACGTTCCTGACCATTCTGCTTGCTGACAGAGACAGAGCCGAGAAGTTTAAAGACGTTCTCCGAGAGAACGGGACAATACCTGCCATATATAACTACTGGCACTTTACTGCAAATGTAGAGATTGCCGGTGGAAGTTTCCCCGCGACTCAGAAGATTTTAGAGAGAAGCGTAACCCTTGAGATAAAAACCATCATGGAGCAGAATACTCTGAGCAGAATTATTGACTCCTATAAAAAGGCTGCCCGGGCAGTTATCTGATTTATGGTATACAATGTATCGGAAATTTTTTATTCCATCCAGGGTGAAGGACTTCTGCAGGGAATTCCTATGGTTTTCATCAGGATGGCAGGATGTAATCTCAGATGCAGTTTCTGTGACACAAAATATGCCCTCAAAAACGGGGAAAAGAAAGGGGTCGTGGAAATACTGAAGGAAATACAAAGGTATTCATGCAAAAAGGTGTGCATCACCGGAGGAGAACCGTTTCTGCAAAACCTATCTCCACTCGTAAAAACCCTTAAAGACAAAAAATACTATCTGACGGCGGAAACAAACGGAACACTCTGGCAAAGGATACCTCTGGACTGGCTCACCGTAAGTCCAAAAACCGACGGGAAAAAACTTTACCCCCGGGGATACGACAAAAGATTTTTAAATGCCGCCTCAGAGTTCAAATACGTCATTACCGGCAGGCGTGACCTGAGTTTTATAGACAGGAGTATAAGAAAACCTGTGGTCTTACAGCCGGTTGACAACAACATAAAGATAGCCAGAGAGATAGTAACATTTCTCAAAAAAAACGCCGGTAGAAACTGGTATCTGCGGATGCAGATGCACAAGATAACAGGAATAAGATGAAAAGGGCGGTTTGTCTCATATCAGGAGGTCTGGATAGTTTTGTAAGCGCTGCCATTGCAAAAAGACAGGGATATGAGATATACGGAATGACGGTCAGATACGGGCAGAGGAATAAAAAAGAGATTGCCGCGGCAATAAAGGTTGCTGAGTCTCTGGATGTTGAAAAACATATCATAACAGACGTTGACCTGTCGTGGACAAGGTCAGCACTGACAGACAGGTCACTCAAAATACCCGATAAGGTCCGCAGGGGGGAGATTCCCGCCACCTATGTTCCGGCAAGAAACACTGTATTGATAAGCATAGCAATATCTCTTGCTGAAACTGTGGATGCGGATGCAATATTCACCGGTGTAAATGCCGTGGACTTTTCAAATTATCCTGACTGTAAGCCTGAATATCTAAACAGGTTTCAGAAACTGATAGATGTGGCAACGAGAAAGACATCCGGTGGCGGGAAGATAAAGATACACGCCCCCCTAATCCTGTTGTCAAAAACGGAGATAGTCAAAAAAGGACTCTCCCTCGGTCTAGACCTTTCTATTACCTGGTCATGCTACAGGAATGGCAAAGAACCCTGCGGTAGATGCCCGAGTTGTATACTCAGGGCAAAGGCATTTGCCTCCGCAGGTCTGAAAGACCGGTGAAGATTATAATATAAAACTAAAAAATGTGGAGAAAAACGTTTATCTCTGCCTTTATCGCCCAGATTCTGTCAATCATTGGCTTCCAATTGGCTATGCCGTTTCTGCCTTTTTTTATATCTGAACTGGGTATCTACAACGAAGGACAGCAGGCTTTCTGGTCAGGTATTGTACTGGGGGCTACTGCGGTAACCTTATGTCTTTTTGCCCCTGTGTGGGGGATGCTGGCTGACCGTTACGGACGCAAGGCAATGGTATGCAGGGCAATGTTCGCCGGAACCATTGTTATGTTACTTATGTCTGTGGTGCGTACGGTTGGACAACTTGTTATATGCCGGCTCCTGCAGGGAGTTTTTACAGGAACCAATGCTGCCAGTATAGCACTGGTTGCCAGCGTGACCCCCCAGCGCAGAAGCGGGCTTACACTCGGTATGATGCAGGCGGCTGTTTTCATAGGGGCAACCCTCGGGCCTCTTTTTGGAGGCGTCATCGCAGACCTTTATGGATATCGTGCTGCCTTCCGTGCCGGGGCAATGGTGGTATTCCTTGGAGGCCTGTTGATTCTGCTTCTGGTCAGGGAAAACTTTATTCCTCCTGACAAAGAAAAAGACGGCCCACCGATGAGTTTCAGGGAGATACTGATGCTCAGCGGATTCCTCGTTGCAGTGGCCATAATGTTCGGGGTTCACCTTAACAGTTCAATGATTAACCCCTCTTTCCCCTTGATTGTGAAGGAGATTATCCCGTCTGCTGAAAATCTGAATAGTATCACAGGTGTTATTATCGCATCTTCTGCTCTGGCAGGAGCACTTTCAGCTGTGGTACTCGGCTATCTGGGAGACAATCTGGGACATAAAAAAATTCTGGTTGCCTGTTGTATAGCAACTGCTATTGCCTCCGCCGGACACTTCTTTGCCAGTACGCTACCATCTTTATTTATCGCCCGTATCTTATTCGGATTAGGAGTTGCAGGAATGCTTCCGGCCGCAAACGCAATGATACACAAGGTTATAGCAAAAAAAAGCATAGGTAAGGCCTATGGGGCAGCAACCTCTATCAGCGTATTTGGACTTGCTCTTGGCCCTTTTCTTGGAGGTGCTATTGCCAGAACATATAATCTGCGGATACCGTTTCTTGTTGTGGCAGTCTCCCAGATTCTGGTTGGATTTATGATATACCGATTTGTGAAAATCCCGGACTTGGAAGGGACGACAGAGAAGAGACCTTCTTTTAAGCGTTAGACTTTTCTGAAAGGTCTTCTATTATTGTAACTATCTGGTAGACCTTATCATCCTTTAACAGAGGAATCTTTCTGGTCCTTGTTGTAAGCCTCTTGCCGTTTACTTCAGTATCCTCTCTGGTAATAAGTACCTTCCCCTGACGGAAAACAGTTTCATACTCATCTCTCACTTTCTCAGGGAGAAAAGGGAAAACATCCCACAAACTTTTACCCTGCACATCTGTGGATAACCCGAGTTTTCTGTTAGAATCTATCAATGCCTGATTGACGAAAATTATCTTGTAGTTTCTGTTCATGACGTGCAGTGGCTCGGGAATAACCTGCACGACTGCTTTAAATTACATCTCCAGTCTTTCCATCTCCTTTTCCTGCTCTCTTTCCTTGCTTACATCAGTACCTATGCTCACAGTAGACACTATATTACCTTCTTCATTTTTTATAAAACTATTCTTCCACCTGATTGTCTTCTCAGTACCGAACCGGGTCAGTATTGAATTCTCCATTTCAGAGAAGGGTTCAACCTCGCCCTCTATCAGTTTCCCGTGGATAAATCTCAGACTACCCCTTATCTTAGGGGGACAGCACTTTTCAAACCAGTTCTCTCCTATAAGTTCATCCACCTCAAGATATCCCAGCAGTATCGCTCCATGTTTGTTTATAAACTCTATATCCCCGTTCTTATCTATTATCACCATTATGCAGAGAGCGATGTCCAGATACTTACGGTACCTTCTGGCATCCAATTCAAAATCTTCTGCAATCTCCCTGCAACGCGATAATTCTGCCTCCAATGAGGACAACCTCCCATTATTACTACTTTTCCGACCTTCCCCGTCTTCTTTTACAGCCATTTTCTTTCCCCTTTTAACCTTGATATTTTTATATTAACAATATATCACATCCTCAGAAACAGTTCAAAAGTCAACAGGGCAATCTCAAATTCCAACATTAAGAATTATAGAATAAGAGTTAAGAGAAAAGTGTCGTGTCAGAAGATGAAAAGTTCACAAGAAATTTCTGAGGGCAATATCGGGATGTGACATTCTGTCTTGACAATCTATAAATCGTCGTGGTATTTTGTAGAAGTTGCATTACAGGCGGGTATAATAAAATGACTCAGAAAAGACCAAATGTAGTTCTTGTTTTCAGTGACCAGCAAAGAGCGGATACGCTCGGCTGTTACAAAAACCCCATGGGTTTAACACCAAACCTTGACAGTCTTGCAGAACAGGGTATCAGATTTGAAAACGCCTTTACAAACCAGCCGTTGTGCGGTCCCGCGAGAAGTTGTCTCTGGACGGGGAAATACGCAACAACGACAGGAGTCTGGAAAAACGGGTTTGGAATAAAGACTGACGAGACAACGGTCGCAAAACTTTTAAAACAATCCGGTTATAGAACAGGGTACATAGGCAAGTGGCATCTTTCCCCCCGTGAAAAAGGACACGGTTTTGTCCCGGAAGAGTACCGTGGCGGTTTTGAAGACCTGTGGGAATCCTCAAACGTGTTAGAATTCACCTCGCATCCATATGAAGGCAGTATATATGACAAAGGCGGCGAAGAGATAAGATTTAAGGACGTTTACAGGGTTGATTTCCTCACTGAGAGGGCTGTAAAATTCATACAGGAAACTGACAGGAATTCTCCATTTTTTCTTGTACTTTCTTTTATAGAACCGCACCAGCAGAATGATTGGGGGAGGATGGTAGGACCGGAAGGTTATGCGGAGAAATTTAAAAATCCCTATGTCCCTGCTGACCTGAAGGCTTTACCGGGTGACTGGCAGGAACAACTACCTGACTATTACGGAGGCATTAAAAGAGTAGATGAATGCATGGGAAAGATTGTCAGTACTCTTAAAGAAAACGACCTTTTTGACAATACATTTATTATATATATGAGTGACCACGGCTGCCATTTCAAAACGCGTAATACCGAATATAAAAGAAGTTGCCATGAAAGTTCCATAAAAATCCCTCTTATAATGGCAGGATATGGATGCAACAAACCCCGATTAGCCACGGAGTTTTCGCAGATTGTAGATATTGCCCCTACAATTCTTGACGTAAGCGGGCTGAAAATTCCAGAGGAAATGGAAGGCAAGAGTTTGAAAAAGGTTATGAAGGGACACGCTGAAAATTGGGAGAATGATGCATTCATACAACTCAGTGAATATAGAACAGGACGGGCAATAAGAACAGACAGGTGGAAATATTGTGCCATAGACCCGCTAAAGGAAGGAACCATACATTCCTCTTCTGGGGAATACACTGAATACCAGATTTATGACCTATATTCGGATCCTTATGAACTGGTAAATCTTGCCGGGCGGACAGAATACACTGAAATCGCAGGCTCTTTAAAAGATTTACTGCAAAAAAAGATAAAACAAATAGAAGACAGGGATGCCGTCATACTGCCTGCCTCTGTTTATCCATAACAAGAACAAGCCTGATTCTGACATAAAAAGGTCTTGCGGAAGAATCCGTTAAATTTCTCCTGTGAAAAACAGTGGAAAAAACAAACAGTTGCTCTCAGGTTTCCCTTTAAAGTTTTCTCATGTAAATTCCGGTTTTATCATGAAATCCCCCTTCCCAAAAACAAATAAAAAAGTGTTTGACAGAAGAGGTGAAAAAGGATATTATATAATGTTTTATCTAAAAGCTTCTTGACATGCTTTCAGATTGGTGAGTTTTGCTTTAAAAACATCTATCAGGAGAGTACTAAAAATGGACATCGGTAAACAGAAATATGATGCAACCACAATACAGGTACTGGGGGGTATTGAAGCGGTAAGAAAAAGGCCTGCCATGTACATCGGGGACACAGCCATCTCGGGCCTCCACCACCTCGTATATGAGGTTATAGATAACAGTATAGATGAGGCAATGGCAGGTTTTTGCAACGAAATCAGTATTACAGTTCATGGGGACAACAGTGTTACAGTCTCTGATAATGGCAGGGGCGTTCCCGTGGATATACACAAAACGGAGAAGCGACCGGCTGTTGAGGTTATCATGACAGTCCTGCACGCCGGAGGTAAATTTGACAAGAAGGCGTACAGGGTATCTGGAGGACTGCACGGAGTGGGAGTTTCAGTTGTAAACGCCCTTTCAGAATGGCTGGAAGTAGAGGTAAAGAGAAGTGGCAAGGTCTATCACCAACGGTACGAAAAAGGCAAGCCTGTTACTGAACTTACAACAATAGGCAAAACAAGAACTACGGGCACCAAGGTTACCTTTAAACCTGACGAAGAAATCTTTGAAACCCTTGATTTTGATGACAACATACTTTCCGGAAGGGTAAGAGAACTGGCTTTCCTTAACGCAGGGGTGAAGATACATTTTGAGGATGAAAGAAAAGGGCTGAAAGAGGAATATAAATTTGACGGTGGCCTCATCTCTTTCGTAGAGCATCTGAACAAAAACAAGAAAGTTCTTTTCTCTACCCCCTTTTATTTCAAAAAAGAGGATGCAGAAGGCGAGGTTGAGGTAGCATTTCAGTACAACGACAGTTACAGTGAAACGGTGCTCTCCTTCGCAAACAATGTCAATACAAAGGAGGGTGGAACCCACATAGCAGGATTTAGAGGCGGGCTCACAAGGGCAATAAACGAGTACGGGAAAAACAATGGATTTCTGGATGACAACACGCTCGCAGGGGAAGACATCAGAGAAGGACTGGTTGCAGTTGTAAGCGTGAAAATAGCAGAGCCACAGTTTGAAGGTCAAACAAAAACCAAACTTGGTAACTCCAAAATAAGATTTTTTGTGGAAGGGATAACGTCCCAACAGGTAGTAACCTTCCTTGAAGAAAATCCGGAACCGGCGAGAGAAATCATTAATAAGTGTATTATGACCGCAAAAGCAAGAGATGCGGCAAGGAAAGCAAGAGAACTTACACGTAAAAAACTGTCAGAGACCGGAGCACTGCCGGGTAAACTTGCAGACTGTACAATAAAAGACCCTGAGCAAAGAGAGATATTTATAGTTGAGGGAGACTCTGCAGGAGGCAGCGCTAAACAGGGCAGGAACAGACTTTTTCAGGCAATATTACCCTTAAGGGGTAAGATTATCAATGCGGAGAAAGCACCACTGGAAAAGGTGCTCAATAACGAAGAAGTCAAGATGATGATAGGGGCCATAGGAGGGGGAGTGGGAGAAGACTTTGATGTAACAAAGACCAGATACAAAAAGATTATAATTATGGCGGACGCAGACGTTGATGGCGCACACATAAGAACACTCCTGCTGACGTTCTTTTACAGACAGATGACTGAACTGATTAAACAGGGCTACGTTTATATTGCACAGCCACCGCTTTACAAGGTCAAAAGAGGGAAGAAAGAAACCTATATAAACACAGAAGCCGAGATGGATAAAATGCTTATACAGATGGCAAAAGAGAACATATCCCTGATGGTGCAGAAAAAAGGGAAAACGGAACAGGACGGCAACGAAAATGCAGTTAAACTCGCTACCCTGAGTAAAAGACTTAACGAAATCAATAAAAGTCTGGATAACAAGGGTCTTGACCTGAACAAAATCTTTAAATACTACAGGGACAAGAAAAAGGTCCCTCTCTACTGGATAAAGTATGGAGATAAAGAGGAATTCTTCTCTACGGACAAAGAACTTTCAGAGTTTATGGGCGAAAAAAACAAGGACCAGGTTGACCTTTTTTCCAATGGGGATAAAAACTATAAGTTACTGGAACTTTATGAAGCCCGTGACGTTGAAAAGATATTAAAGAAACTTGAGGAAAATATGGTGGAGATAAACCTTCCATCGGATAAGATTTTCGTGGTGAAAGATGGAGAAAATAAGGAGGAGAAGTATAGTTTTATAGACCTGTATGAGACTCTCAAAAACAGGGGAAAGAAAGGACTGTCTATACAAAGGTACAAAGGGCTCGGAGAGATGAATCCTTTACAGTTGTGGGAGACTACTATGGACCCTGAAACAAGAAGGATGAAACAGGTTACCCTTGAAGATATAGTTAAGGCGGAGGAGATATTCACCATCCTTATGGGAGAATCCGTGGAACCGAGAAGGGAATTTATTGAACAGTATGCAAAAGAGGTCAAAAACCTTGATATTTAAGAGGATTAACGGAAGCAATTCATCTCTCCTGAACAGAAAAGGATTGAAGAATGTCCAGTCATTTAAGAGAGATATTTGAGGATAGCAAACTCGTAAAGAAGATACAAAAACGATTGCCTTATCTATTTCAACTTGCCGAACTGGAAAGTTCAAGAGCGGGCAAAACAGGGATGGAAGTCGGCTCCATCCGAGAGAGAATAATAGTTGCTCTATTAATTTATAAATTTGGTGAGGCGAATGTAGAAACTGAGATTCCTATTACACAGCCAGAGGTAGATGTAAGACTGTTTGGGGAACCTGTATCTATAAAAACGATAACAGGTAAAAGTTTGGGAGGAGTAAAACTTATCTGGACAGTAGACGCTCAAAAGGCAAAAGAATTCAGCGAGCGGTTTCATCCACACTATGATATTTTACTCGCCCAAATTAACTGGAAAGATATGGGGGGCTTGTATTACGTCCCATTAGAGGTGCAAGAACGGGTCTATGATGAAATGGGCAGAGAAAATTATATCAGCCTTCCGAAACCCGGAACAAATCCGAGAGGCGTTGAAATCACCAGAGAGGCGCTGGGAAAATTGGTGCATGATGAAGAAAGCAGGAGCATTGCAATAGTCTGGGAGAAAATGGAAATTGAGTTCAATTCGTTCAAGAGATGGGTGGATTTATGGAGGGAAGATTAAAATGCTGAGTCATCACAGGATAAATGGTACGAAGACCAGCGCTTTTGGCTCTCCAGGAAGAATAAACCATGACTCATCAAAATTTTATGACAGCCGGCTCTATGAAGGGTTAAAGAAAGATAATTCAGTTGAATACACAGAAAATTCTGTGGATAACTCCTGCACCAACAAGATTTTTTGCAGGAGCAGTGAAAATATGTCGGAGTTGCCTGACAACAGCATTCATTTGATGGTTACTTCCCCTCCGTATAATGTTGGTAAAGCATACGATGATAACCTGTCTCTTAAAGAATACAGGGAACTACTTAAACGGGTCTTCAAAGAAACTTACAGGGTTTTGGTTCCCGGAGGCAGGGCATGTGTGAACATTGCAAATTTAGGGAGAAAACCGTATATACCTTTGCATAGTTATATTATTGAAGATATGAGTTCTATTGGTTTCTTAATGCGGGGGGAAATTCTATGGGACAAAGGAAGCAGTGCCAGTTCTTCCACCGCCTGGGGGACATATTTGCAGGCAAATAATCCGGTATTGCGGGATGTACACGAATATATCCTTGTTTTTTGCAAAGATACCTTTACGCGTTATAATCCCTACCGGCGAGAAAGCACCATAAGGAAGGAAGAATTCCTGGAGTTCACTAAGAGTGTCTGGAAATTCAGTGCGGAACGGGCCACCAAAGTGGGACACCCTGCTCCTTTCCCTGTGGAATTGCCTTATCGTTTGATTCAGATGTACACATTTAAGGGCGAGGTTGTTCTTGACCCCTTTGCAGGAAGTGGTTCTACCTGTATTGCTGCATTAAAAACTAACAGAAAATACGTTGCTTACGATATTGATAAAAAGTACTGCAGATTGGCAGAAGAAAGAATAAAAAAAGTTTTGCAGGAGCAGAGCACTTTATTTTCTAAACAAAGTTGTGGAAACTGAAAATATATTGTTAATCTTAATTCCGACAAGTGAACAGTTGTATCTATTGGAGAGGATAGAATGGGAGAAGAAGAGAAAATAGTACCGGTTGGCGTGGAAGAGGAAATGAGGGGTTCATACATTGACTATGCAATGAGCGTTATTGTCGGCAGGGCTTTACCTGATTCGAGGGATGGACTTAAACCTGTCCACAGGAGAATCCTTTACGGAATGCTGGAATTGGGTTTAGAACCGGGTAAACCGTTTAAGAAATCCGCTCGAATAGTCGGAGAAGTAATGGGTAAGTATCATCCTCACGGGGATGCAGCTATATATGAATCAATAGCAAGGCTAACGCAGAAATTTTCCCTGAGGTATCCCCTTATTGACGGACAGGGAAACTTTGGCTCGGTTGACGGGGACCCACCTGCGGCTATGAGATACACAGAGGCACGTCTCACTTCCATTGCAATGGAGATGCTTGCAGATATAGAGAAGGACACTGTGGAGTTTATGCCTAACTTTGATGAATCGCTGCTTGAACCTGTTCTCCTGCCAAGTAAGGTGCCAAATCTACTCATCAACGGTTCTTCTGGAATTGCCGTGGGCATGGCAACAAATATTCCACCTCACAACCTGGGAGAGGTTGTAGATGCACTTACAATACTTATTGACTCTCCCGATATAACGATAGAAAAGATTATGGAGGTCCTGCCCGGACCCGACTTTCCCACAGGAGCAACTATCTGCGGTCGTGATAGTATTAAAGAGGCCTATACCACCGGCAAGGGGATACTGACGGTAAGAGGCAGGGTTGAAGTGGAGGAAGACAAAAAGAAGGAATCAATAGTTATAAAAGAACTCCCTTATGAGGTGAACAAGGCAAAACTTGTGGAACAGATTGCCACCCTCGCAGGAGAAAATAAAATAAGCGGCATAAGCGAGGTAAGAGATGAGTCCGATAAGGAAGGGATGAGAGTTGTTCTTGAAGTCAAGAGAGGTGAGAATGCTGATATAATAATAAACCAACTCTACAAATACACACAGTTACAGACCTCTTTCGGAATTATCAACCTTGCACTGGATAATCAGCAACCTAAACTTTTGAACATAAAACAGTTGCTGCAACTTTTCCTCGACCATAGAAAAGAGATAGTCTTCAGACGGGCAGGATATGAACTCCGCAAAGCTGAAGAAAGAGACCACATCATTTCAGGTCTTATTATAGCACTGGACAATCTTGATAAGGTTATAAAACTTATCAGAGAGTCCAAGAACGTTGATGAGGCACGCGCTTCTTTAATGACAAAGTTCAAGATGAGCGAAAAACAGGCGCAGGCTGTACTGGCAATGCCTCTTGCAAGATTGACCGGTATGGAGCGTGAAAAAATATTGCAGGAGAAGGAAGCCCTTCAGAAGGCAATAAAAGAACTCAAAGAGATTCTCTCTAACCCCGAGAAGGTTAGGTCTATAATTAAAAGTGAACTTGTTGATATAAAGAAAAAGTTCGGAGATGCCCGGAGAACCGAGATAGTCGGTTCCGTTGAAGATTTTGATGAGATGGACCTTGTGCATCCGGAAGATATTATGGTGATAGTCTCCTCGGAGGGGTATATAAAGAGAAGTTCTCTTACGCTTTACCGCAGACAGCATAGAGGTGGAAAAGGACTGGTGGGGGTAAAAACAAAGGAAGAAGATTACGTTAAACACCTGTTTATCTGTTCCACCACCGACACGATACTGTTTTTTACAGAGAAAGGCACTGTGCATTGGTTAAGAGGCTATCTTATTCCGGATGCCGGGAGAAATGCCAAGGGCAAACCCATAGTCAACCTTCTCAGGATAGATGCTGGCGAACGAATATCAGCAGTTATACCTGTAAGGGAGTTTTCTGAAGATAAATTCCTTCTTATGCTGACAAAAAACGGGGTAGTCAAAAAAACCACTTTAAACGCCTACAGCAAACCGAGAAAAGGGGGAATCAAAGGAATTACCTTGCGAGAAAAAGACAGACTCATAGAGGTCAGACTGACTGATGGCGAGCAAGACGTGATTTTAAGTACAAAATATGGCCTGAGCATAAGATTTAGCGAGAAAGAGGTTACTCCTGTAGGAAGGGTATCCATAGGAGTAATCGGCATCAGATTCAAAAAGAAAGATGATGAGGTCGTAGGGTGTGAAATTTTCCACCAGGACGAAAAAGACAGGTCGCTGTTCACCTCCACCACCAAAGGATTCGGGAAGAGGACAATGTTATATCGTTACAGAAAACAGCATAGAGGTGGAAAAGGTATTATAGATATCCAGACAGGCGGAAGAAACGGCTATGTTGTAGGTATCAAAGCAGTTAAGCCAGGGGATGAAATTATCCTTATCACCAGAGCCGGCGTTGTCATAAGAATGAAGGCAGAGGACGCAAGAGCGGTGGGTAGAAACACTGCAGGAGTTAAACTCATAAATCTTTCTTCCGGCGATACGATAATGGATATGGCCCTTGTAGAAAAAGAGGAGGAAGAGCAGTCTTAAAAACCTTAGGCGGGAGTGGTGGATTTTATGGAGGAAGGAAGAATGAAGAAAGAAGAAAAAAAATATTACCTCAGGTTGCTGAACAAAGAAAAAGAGAGAATCTACGGTAATCTTGGTTATCTTAAAGAAGATATAGGAAAAGGGGAAAAAGGGATACCCACGCATATAGCCGACCATGGTACTGATGAATTTGAAAAAGGTCTGGATATAGATATCTCAGATGCCGAGAGGAAAATCCTTGAAAAGATAGACACTGCAATAGAAAAGATAGAAAAAAATAAATATGGGCTTTGTGAAGGGTGCGGTAAAAAGATACCTGTATCTCGTTTAAAAGCGCTTCCCTATGCCAGATTTTGCATAAAGTGTCAGAATGAGAAAGAAAAAAGTGGGGAGGAATAAGATATTTTATCCAGTGGCATTTTTTTCCATATTGGCAGACCAGTTTTCAAAATATTGGATGTGTAATCTTTTGCACGAAGAACTCTCCCTTAATATTTTCAGGTATTTCTCCCTAACACTGGTACGCAATACCGGGATATGCTTCGGAATGTTCAATACTGTGAATGTTACAATCCCTATAATTATTGCTTCAGTAGTTATCGCGGTTATAATATCCCTGTATTTCTATAAATTCGCAGGAAACAGCAGGTTAATGGCGGTTGCACTCGGGTTGATAGAAGGCGGCATAATCGGTAATCTCATAGACAGAATAACGATTGGTGCCGTGATAGACTTCATAGATTTCCATGTCTGGCCTGTTTTTAACCTGGCAGACGTATGCATTGTTTCAGGGATAGGTCTTATTTTTCTGAAACAGATTAAAAAACATGACTGATTGTCATTGCGAGGAGTGAGACCCCTCGCCTGTCATTGTGAGGAATGTTTTATATGAGGAAGCAATCTCCAATGACAGGCTCGGCAATCTATACATTAAGGATGAGATTGCCACGGTAAAAAACACCTCGCAACGACAGAAGGCGTCGGTTCGGAGCAAGCAAATGCACCCGATATGTTTTAAACTGGGCAGTTTCACCATCTACTGGTATGGGATTTTTATCGCAGCAGGCGTATTCTTCGGTGGCTTGGTACTACAGAAAAACGCCTGCAAACAGGGATTTTCACAGGATACCATATCCAGACTCATTTTCTGGACAATAATATGGGGAATCCTCGGCGGTAGGATTCTGCACGTAATCGTCCAATTCCCTTACTACTACAGACATCCTCTGGAAATACTGAGCATACGAAATGGTGGACTGGCTGTTGAAGGCGCTGTCATCGTTGCCCTGATATTCCTGACAGTATATTCAAAAATCAAGAGATTTAACCTGTTGGGGATGCTGGATATTGTATCTCTATCTGTAACTCTGGGGCAATCTATCGGAAGACTCGGATGCTTTTTAAACGGGTGCTGCTACGGAAAGCCTACCGAGTTTTTTTTGGGGGTTAAATTCCCCCATCTGGCAGAGAAGGTACACCCTACACAGTTATATTATTCAACGGCATATATAGTCCTGTTTTTCATACTGAAAAGGATGTATAAGAAGCATCTTCAGCCGGGTACGGTTTTCGTAACATACATTCTGGCATTTGCCCTTATCAGGTATATCATTGACATGTTGAGGGGAGACTTGTTTCCTACGGGGCTCGGTCTATATTCTACCCAGATTATAGGTATAGTTCTCTTTATTACAGGTACGGTATGGTTTTTATTCATCCTTGGTAAACAAACGAAATCATAGACCCCTCATCTCGCAATCGTCCCAAAGCAACGTTCGGGGTAAAGGAGAACAATGGCAAAATTAATATTTGATTATCCTTTTATGGAAAAAGAGTATATATTAGATAGCAATAAAAACAAAATTGACGTCGGCAGGGTGAATACCAACGACTTGATTATTCCTGACTACAACCTGTTTAAAGCATTATCCACTGTTTCACAGAGGATGCTTATAAATGACCTGACAAAGGTTTCCAGGGTACATGCGCGATTCACATTCAACAAGGAAGATAACAGTTGGCAACTGGAAGACCTGGGGACACGCGGATTGGGAAGCAACTATGGAACCTTTATTGGCAGCGCGAGGATTGAGGTAAAGAAGCCTTACAAACTTTCAGATAAAGACAAGATCAGGTTCGGCCCAATAGAATGCATCTTCTCCGAATAACAGGGGTCAGGTCTTGCTTTTTGCAGAACACTTAACAACCTGCATGAATATTACCGGAAAACTATTTTGGGCGGTCAGGCATTGAGCGTAAAATGTCAAAAAGCAAGACCTGACCCCCTTTTGTAACCTTTTAACGCATAGCCCATCTAAAGTGTATGGATAATATAAACGAAAAATTGACGATTAAGGCACAGGAAGCACTTATAGGAGCACAGTCCTCTGCACAGGAAAGAAACCACCAGGCTGTTGACTGCATTCATCTGCTGGATTCCATCGTTGAACACGATGAGACTGTAGAAGAAATTCTGAAGCAGATGGACGTAAAAACAGAATCCCTGAAAAAAGATATCTCGGTGGTTCTGGAAAAGATTCCGCAGGTAACCGGACCGGGCGTTTCAGGCAACGTATACATCACCCCTCAATTAAACCAGGTATTAAAAACCGCACAGAATGAATCTAAAAACATGGGCGATGAGTATATCAGCGTGGAACACCTCCTTATAGGACTGGCAGTTACATACTCCTCTGCACAGGAACTGCTGAAAAAATACGACGTCTTCAAAGAAAGGCTTTTGAAGATACTGCAACAAACGAGAGGCGGTACGAAAGTAACTGATAAAGATGCGGAGAGTAAATATAAGGCACTTGAAAAATATACGAGGGATTTTACCGACCTCGCCCGTAAAGGAAAACTTGACCCTGTCATAGGCAGAGACGATGAAATTAGAAGGGTCATACAGGTTCTTTCAAGGAGGACAAAAAACAACCCCGTACTTATAGGAGAAGCTGGCGTCGGGAAAACCGCCATTGTTGAAGGACTTGCCAGGCGTATTATTTCAGGAGATGTTCCCGAAGGACTGAAAAACAAAAGTGTGCTTGTACTTGACCTGGGAGCCCTTGTTGCAGGGACAAAATACAGGGGAGAGTTTGAAGACCGTTTAAAGGCACTCCTTAAAGAACTGGAAAAAAAAGAGGGGGCGGTTGTACTCTTTATAGACGAACTTCACACACTTGTCGGAGCAGGAGCTGCTGAAGGTGCCATAGATGCCTCCAATATGCTGAAACCCGCACTTGCCCGGGGTGCGCTGAAATGTATCGGGGCAACTACACTTGATGAATATAGAAAACACATAGAAAAAGACCGTGCACTTGAAAGAAGATTTCAGGTGGTATTTGTAAAAGAACCTTCCGTTGAAGAAAGCATATCCATCTTAAGAGGACTGAAGGAACGATATGAGGTTCATCACGGAGTAAAGATTACCGACAGCGCACTTGTTTCTGCTGCGGTCCTCTCGCACAGGTACATCTCAGGAAGGTTTCTGCCGGACAAGGCAATAGACCTTATTGACGAGGCAGCAAGTCGTTTGAGAATAGAGACAGACAGTATGCCCGTGGAACTGGACGAGATTGAAAGAAGGATAAGGCAGATAGAGATAGAGCGCCAGGCACTGAAAAAGGAGTCCAGACCTGAAGTGAAAGAACGTCTTGCACGCATTGAAAAAGAACTGGATGACTTGAAGAAGAAGAGGACAAAATTTCATTCAAAGTGGACAGAAGAGAAGAAGGTCGTTGAGAGTATCAGAAAGATAAAAGGTGATATTGAATCTGCAAAAAACATTGTGGAGAAAGCAGAACGGGAAGGCGACCTTGACAAGGCAGCAGAGTATAAATACGGAAAACTCACTGAATTGGAGAAAAGACTGGAAGAAGAAACGGCAAAACTGAAAAAAACGCAGGAGAAAAACGGAGGGCTGCTTAAAGACGAGGTGACTGAAGAAGACATTGCCGAAATAGTATCAAAATGGACGGGGATTCCCGTATCCAAGATGCTGGAGGGAGAGGTTGATAAACTCATAAAGATGGAGGACCGACTTTCTCAAAGAGTGGTGGGGCAGAATGAGGCTATTGTAGCGATTTCAAACGCTATAAGGCGAAACAGGGCAGGCCTTTCAGACCCCAATAGGCCCATAGGTTCCTTCATCTTCCTGGGACCCACAGGGGTAGGTAAAACCGAACTGGCGAAATCCCTTGCGGAGATACTTTTTAACGATGAAAACGCACTGGTAAGGATTGATATGAGCGAGTACACGGAGAAATTTTCTGTCTCCCGGCTACTGGGAGCACCTCCAGGCTACGTCGGTTATGAGGAGGGCGGGCAGTTAACCGAAAAAATAAGAAGAAGGCCTTACAGCGCAATACTGCTTGATGAGATAGAGAAGGCACATACAGAGGTTTTCAATGTCCTTCTTCAATTACTTGACGAGGGACGACTGACCGATGGTCAGGGCAGAACCGTGGACTTCAGAAACACCGTTATCATAATGACTTCAAACATAGGCAGTCAATACATCACAATGTTCAAGGATGAGGCGGCGATGAAGGAAAAGATAACCGACGTTCTCAAGAGCACCTTCAGACCGGAATTCCTTAACAGGGTGGACGAAATCATAACATTCAGCAAACTGAAAAAGGATGACCTGCTCAAGATAGTGGACATACAGACCGCCTATCTGCAGAAACGCCTGGAAGGACGCAAGATAAAAATCAGCCTTACAGGTTCTGTCAGGGCATACCTTGCTGAAAAGGGCCACGATGAGATTTATGGAGCCAGACCGCTGAAACGGCTGATACAGAAAGAGATAGAGAATCCACTCGCCCTGAAGGTTCTTGCCGGCGAGATAAAAGAGGGCAGTAAGGTGAAGGTAGATATAAAAGACGGCTCCCCTGTCTTCGCAACCTGAGCAGATTTTTTTTAATAAACCTTCCCTGTCTGTTACGAAAAGGTAAAAACCAGAATATCATCAGAGGAATTTTGAGAGGATGGAAAGATTTCTTTCGGTGGCACCGGTGTTTTCAAGCAGGATTTTATAGGCTTGTTCCCCCATCTGCCTGCAGATATCAGGATTTTCAAGCAGCCGTACTGCCTCTTTATAAAGATTGTCGTAGTTTCCCACCTCTATACCGCCTCCACCTTCCTTGATTTTTCCCCATTCCTCCTTGAAGTGCCAGTGGTGTATTCCGAAGATAACGGGTTTTTTGAAGGCAATGGGTTCTATGGGATTCTGACCACCCCACCTGTACAGACTTGCTCCCACAAATGCAAACTCGCAGATGCTGTAGAAGTTGTTCAGTTCCCCGTAGGTGTCAACAACAATGAGGGAAGTTTTCTTTTTTGATGGCATTGTACTTCTTCGGATGTAACCAGTGTTTTTTCTCTCCAGTATATTATATATCCTTGTTTTATCAAGGTACCGGGGCACTATCACGACCGTAACATCACCGAATTTTTCGAGAATCTTCTCTGCAATATCCATTACCGGTTCTTCTTCCTCCGGGTGCAGGGACCCGAATACAACAACACGCCTGTTTTCGGCTATCCCGAGACTTTTCCTGACCTGCTCGGGATTGACCGCCCTGCTCATCTCGTAGGCAAGGTCAAACTTCATACTGCCCACCACCTTCACAGCGTTCCTGTCTGCCCCCAAATAGATAAGTTTTTCTGCTTCATCCTCTGTCCTCATGGTTATCGCGGAGAAAAGAGGCAGGAGCCTCTTTGAGAAAAACCTGATTTTCTTATATTTCGGGTAAGAGAACGGTGATATGCGCCCGTTCAGAAGAACAACAGGTATATCGTTATCACGAGCAATTTTTAACAGGTTCGGCCAGAGTTCGGTTTCTATAATGACTATGACTTTGGGATTTATCTTTCTGATTGCCCTTTTCATTACCGGATAGAAATCAATAGGGAAAAAGAGGTGTTTCATTACAGGAAATTTCTTTTCCGCCACGTGCCTCCCGGTTTTTGTGGCAAGAGTGACAGTAATACTCTCATTTTCCTGTTGAAGTTTTTCTATCAACGGAATGACCGAAAGAAATTCGCCTATGGATACCGTATGCAACCAGATGTTTTTCTGCTTCAATAGTTTTTCGGAAGTCGCTTTATCATAAAGGGCAAGTCTTTCCCTCCATCCTCCAGGAAATTCTCTGTCGGGTCTTACCCTGCGCCAGATGAAGGGGAGGGATACAATTACTGACAGTGCAAGCAGAAGGTTATAAACAGCCAGATATGTATATAGCATTAGATTTCAAAAAACCAGTTCCAGCGTGACAATCTGGTACGGGGCAACGTTCAATTTCAATTTTCCGTCCTTAACAGCAGTCAGCGTTTTCTGCCTGCGTTCCACTGCATCATCTATATATAATTTCTTTGGAATTTTTGCAAACTCAATCTCTGCTGTCTGTTTTTTGCCGCAGATTTCAACCAGACGCAGTATGTATGAATCTCTTCCCAGTGTTTTTTTGAAGGAGGTTGGCAGTATGTTTCCCTTCAAGACAAAAGAAGAGAAATTCTGTTCCGGCGCCTTGCCATATTCAACCACAACAGGCATGTTATATTCCATTGCGTTTTTGGTCACCTGCAGGACATCAGATTTTCCAAAGAAGAGTCTGTACGATATGTTATGTAACCCGCTGTCGGTTACCGAATCCGGTTCATAGGCATTTCTCAGAAGGGTAAGGGACAGGTTATTTCCATCAATATGGTATCCGTATTTATTCCTGTTGAACAACGCAGTCCAGTATCTGCCGCTGTTAAAACCTGCCCACCGCAGAGCGGGGTATTCCTTCGGACGGGTTTCTCTTTTAACCACACCGAACGGGACCTCAAAAAAAACATCGGGATTTTTCATGTTGACGTTGAAATTTACCCTGAGCATCGGAACTCCATCTTTATTATTGCCCTGTTGTTTCCAGTCCACCTCGTTTTCAAAGTCAATAAAAGGAAAGTCCCTGTACAGTATGACCTTCTGCAATAAGGTAGAATCTATATATCTTCTTTTGATAGAAATGGTTGTATAGAGATAGTTCTCACCGATTTCAACACTTTCTGCATCAATGAGGTTGTCAACCCTGTATACGTTGCCGATAATCCATGCACTCATATGGTGGGGCTTTTCCCAGGAAACACTTAGAAGGTTTCCTGCTTTTTCTGCCCACCAAGAAGTGGGGTCCTCTGCTATTGAAAGACAGGGTGAAAATACTTCTGTTTTGTTTTTTTTGTCATAAAGTTCCCTTATCAGGCCTGTTTTACTGTCTATTCTGAGTCTGTAAAAATCATTCTCGTAATCATCCCCTGTCTTCTTAATCCCCTTTCCGGTGTCTGTTTTCGTTTCCTTTGTCGGTAAGAAAGTTTTGTACCCGTATCCGCAAATTTTCTCTGCAATAAAAGACGTCCCTCTGCCTTTTCCCGATGGTAGATTAATCAGAGATGTCCTTTCCCAGCCGAGAGGGTTGAAAACAGTAATTTTATCCTCTGCTGTTTTCTTGCCTGATAAGAGATTTTTCATCCCTTTTGCTATCAGGGTCTTCGTTTTATTATTTACTCCACCGGCCAGTTGCCCCGAATATTCATAGGAAGAGTGTATAGCAGAACCATCCAGGATGTCGTGAAACTGATTGAACAGAGCATCGTGCCATAGTTCTTCCACTTCCTGTTCCGACATCTTTTTGCCTTTCATCCCGTTAACCGCACCCAATGCCTCAAGCGTAAAAAGGATATTTTCAGATTCCCTGTTAGCCCTCTTAATATCTGAATGGGTGGTATAGCAACCTTCAAATATGGTATTGAGTTCTCCCGTGACCACGGGCAGTTTGTTTCTGTATTTCGCAACCTTCTTGAAATATTTCCCAGTGGTTGAAAATTCAAAAGACGGGAAAACAGGCTTTTCTTCCATATACTTTTTCCTCTTTATGTCTGCTTCCGTAGGCCCGCCGCCGTGGTCTCCCACACCATATACAAAAAGAAAATCGTTTATTTTGTATCTG
>CAYORP010000068.1:0-2960 GCA_964406415.1 uncultured bacterium | reverse complement strand
TTTTGATAATGGTCCTTCTAAATGTTCCTCTCTCCCTGGGGGAGAGGAAAAAGGTGAGGGGGTGGACTGGGAACCGAAGTGCCCCTTCTGTAAGGGGTCGTTAAAACCTATTCCTACTCCTGAAGATACCCCGCTTGTTTCAAACTCAATATATGCGATTTCCAAAAAAGAACAGGAGGAAATGTCCCTCCTTATCGGGAAAACCTACGGGATACCTGTTACGGCTTTGAGATTCTTCAACGTTTACGGGCCAAGACAATCGCTTTCAAACCCCTATACAGGGGTTGCAGCAATTTTTTTAAGCAGGATAAAAAACCATAATTCACCTGTCATATATGAAGATGGTCTCCAATCAAGAGATTTTATATGGGTGGAGGATATTGCTGATGCCTGTATTCTCTGTATGGAGAGAGAGAAGGCAAACTATCAGGTATTCAACGTGGGTTCCGGCGAACCTATCAGTATACTTGAGATAGCAAAAGTACTGATAAAACTTCTCGGGGTGAAAGATGTCGAGCCAGAGGTTACCTACAAATTCAGAAAAGGAGATGTAAGACACTGCTATGCAGATACCAGTAAAATAAGGAATATGCTCGGATTTGAACCGAAGGTATCCTTTGAAAACGGCATCAGGAGATTGATAAATTGGTCAAAAACTGCGAAATCGGAGGATAAGTTTTTGAAAGCCTCTGGTGAACTCAAAAAAAGAAACCTCGTATAGTAAAAGTATTGCATAGTGCATTAAGATGCTGTATAATATACTTAAGAGGTGATAAAGGATGTTAATAATAGAAGAAAGGGCTGTTTATACAACAAAGGAATTAGCGGAAATTCTTAAGATGAAACCAGTTACAATTGAGAGGAAAATAAAGAGAAAAGAAATCAAGGCCTCCAAAATAGGCAGGGAATACAGGATTCTGGGCAGGGATATTCTCCTTTTGTTTGAATGGAAAAATAAGTTCAAAATTCTTATGGATGAAATAGGGGCAGATATTAAAAACAAGGGATTCAAAAATGAAGATGTTATTTCTGCTATAAGTGATGTAAGAAGGAATACCCGTGCTTAAAGTTGTAATTGATACCAATGTTTTCGTTTCGTATTTCTGGGGTGGTAATCCCCAAAAAATTATTGATTTATGGACTGGAGATAGATTTGTGCTTCTGGTTTCTCCTGCCATAATTGAAGAGATAGGTAAAACTTTACTTACAGTGGGAGTTGAAGAAGAGAAGGTCGTAGAACTCTGCGAGATGATTCTGTTAAAGGCAAAGATGATTATCCCGAAGCGAAGGCTTTACCTTGTACAAAACGACCCTGCAGACAATAAGTTTCTTGAATGTGCTGTTGATGGCAGGGCTAATTATCTGGTAACGGGAGATAACCACTTATTGGAACTAAAAAAAATAGGTAGAATAAAAATTATGTGCCCTGTAGATTTTTTGAAACTCCTATTATAAATATGAAACTCAGTATTGTTATTCCTGCGAGAGATGAAGAGGAAAACATAGAGGAAACCGTCGGGAATCTACTCCCCGTTATAAATCCTGCAGATACTGAAATAGTTGTTGTAAACGACCATTCAAAAGATAATACGGAAGGTGTTGTTAAAAGGATGGAGAAGGAACATTCATCTGTAAGACTTGTGAATAATTTGAAGCCCGCTGGTTTTGCCAGTGCTTTAAAAACAGGTTTTGAGAGTGCATCCGGGGAATTTGTTATCCCTTTTATGGCTGACAGTTGTGATAACCCGGAAACCCTGCCGTTGATGTTTGAAAAGGCATCTAAAGGCTGTGACCTCGTCTGTGGTTCAAGGTACGTTCGCGGAGGCAGGAGGATAGGGGGACCTTTCGTACAAGGTTTGTTTTCCATGTTTGTAGGGGTTACACTGCATACTTTAACCGGAATACAGACCAGGGATGTTGGTAATGCCTTCAAGATGTACCGCAGGAAAATTCTGCTTTCCTTAGACCTGCAAGAAAAAGGTTTCGCTGTATCAATGGAGGCCTGTGTAAACTTTTTTCTCAGCGGGTATAAAATTTGTGAGGTGCCTACAATATGGTACGGAAGAAAAAAGGGGGTGTCAAAGTTTCGACTGTCTAAAACACTTCCCTACGTCAGGTTATACCTATATACAATATGGAAAAGATGGACATCTCAATAGTGATACCTGCATACAATGAGGAGAGTAGAATTATCCCGACGCTTGAAAAGGTATATAGATATTTCAAAAACAGACAGATAGATTTTGAAATAATCGTTGTTGACGATGGCAGTAAAGATAACACGGTGCAGGCAGTGAAACAATGGCAGATGGCACATTCTTTTTCCTCCCCCTCATTCCTTTTACCCTCTCCCTTGAGGGGAGAGGGGCAGGGTGAGGGTGAAAATGAAAGAATAAGAATTATCTCTCACCCGACAAACAAAGGTAAAGGTGCAGCGGTAAGAACAGGTGTTCTTGC
Source organism: uncultured bacterium (assembly GCA_964406415.1). GTDB lineage: Bacteria > Ratteibacteria > UBA8468 > B48-G9 > JAFGKM01 > JAFGKM01. The sequence goes on along the minus strand of CAYORP010000068.1, from coordinate 503 downwards.
GGCAAGGGGTAACCTGATACTTTTCACTGATGCAGACCTGTCAACACCCATAGAGGAGTTTACAAAACTCAAAAGAGTTATAGATGAAGGTTATGATATTGCCATTGGTTCAAGGGGGTTATCTGACTCCCGTATAGAAATTCATCAACCTGAAATAAGGGAAATTATAGGAAAACTGTTTAATCTGTTTGTAAGATTTGTGTTTAGATTAGAATTCAAAGACACTCAATGCGGGTTTAAAATTTTTAAAAGTGAGCGGGCGTACTCTCTCTTTGAACAATTAAATATTTATGGTTTTGTCTTTGATGTAGAGGTTCTTTTGCGGGCGAAGTATTCTGGGTTGAAGGTTAAAGAAGTTCCGGTTTTATGGATTAACAAAAAGCAATCTTCGATTTCCTTGTTGTTCACTCCGGGTAGTATTGTGAAAGAAATAATTAGGTTATTTATGATGGATATGAATTAAGAAATACTATGGATGATAATCAGATAAAAAAAATGTTTTT
>CAYORP010000067.1:0-6012 GCA_964406415.1 uncultured bacterium | reverse complement strand
AGAATTTATACACTACGGTGATGAAGCCAGAAATATGGGGTTCAGACATGTAGAGAGCGGAGTCTACGTAAGGTCTTCCTATAATGCCTCCCGTTACCTTTCATCCCCGTCTTCTCCCCCTTGAGGGGGAGGATTGAGGTGAGGGTGTCAATGTTCAAATCTTTATCTTCTCTGCGTACTTTCCAATAACCGGCAGAGGTGTTGTCTTTTCCGTAAGTGCATTAACAATACCCATTATCGTCAGTACCAGCAGGAATATTCCTACCGCCAGAGCTATAAGTGCCCCGATGACAGGTATAAAACCGAGGATTATGGATGCGATGGAAAGCGCTATCCCCGCAATCAGCAATACTATCCCCTGTTTTACATGAAATTTTGAGTATTCATTGTCTTTGTTTACAAGCAGGGGTATCAAAAGTAAAATTCCCAGATACGACAGCCATGCCAGTCCTTTCCCTTCGTCTATCACTTTCTTTTCCATTATTATAACCTCCTGTTTTTTCTCTCTGTTATATTTTACCTCTTATATGTTTTTACGCAACCCCGTCTGAAAAAACACTTAAAGGGTGAAGGGTTTTTCATCCGAGAGTTTATCAACAATCTCCTTTATGCGTCTCTCTTCCGTTCTGGTACCGCTCACTGCGAGCCACACACATCCTTCTGCTCCAGCAACACCCCCCGCGGCAAAGAGTTCCGCTTTTGCCCCTGAGATGAGGGAAATAGATTCTATCTCCGTAACCACCTCCCCCTGCAATGGCATAAGTCTCGGTCCTTCTACACCGGGTGAATTTATCTTCAATACCATATCATCAAGGCGGTCTGTTATTCTTTTTTCCAGCCCGACAGGTATTATAAGTTTTGCCCTCCGGCCTATAACAGCCTGCAGCAAAGTTAATGTTGTTCCCCCTTTAGAATCGCCGATAAAGACAGCAGCCCTTCTTTGAGTTACGTCAAGTGCACTTGCCCCTTTCAGGATTACGTCGCCTTCCTGTATATCGTTAGCAACGTCAAAAATTGTCTTTCCCTTCTGCCACTTACCATTCACAATAACAACATCCCCGGGGAACTCTTTTTCCTCAATTGGTATCTGCGGGGGCAGAACGATTCCCCTGAAAAAATGCCTTCTTGAAAACCCTCTGAACTGCCCGATACTCCGCAGTATCTCCTCGGCAACGTATCCGTTGGTAGTCCCCGCGATAATTACAAGCATTCCGGACTCTAAAGACCTCTGCACGGCAGGATGCAGTACCATCGCTTTTGCAATTAACCGCTTACCAGCCGCCGGTGTCAGCATAACCTGTATCATTTTTCCTCCGCACTTGTCATTGCAAGCCGAATTCTGACGCGGCAATCGGTCGTTGTCATTGCGAGCCGAATTCTGACGCGGCAATCTCAATCCACTTCCCTTTATTTTACCGAATTTTTCCCGTGTTTACAAAGATTTCCACAGGGTGTAAAATATCTCTGATGGTTTTTTGCAAGAATTTGTGAACCTATATTTTTACGGGAGGAGATAAATGAATAGTTTTGGTGAGGTCTTTACTCGTCATCCTGGGAACCCCATACTCAAGCCCAGTGACTGGCCATATCCTGTTAATGCAGTCTTTAATCCCGGTGCAGTCTTTATAGACGACAGATTTTTGTTGCTGGTACGTGTGGAAGACAGACGTGGATTTTCCCACCTGGTCCCGGCGTGGAGTAAGGATGGCACAACAGGATGGGAGATAGACGTTAAACACGCTATGTACCCTGACATTAGTGCAGATGAAGAGGAAACCGGACTTGAAGACCCGAGGATTGTATGGTTTCCTGACCGTGGGGAATACGTGATAACCTATACATCTTTCACTCCGAGCGGTCCTACAGTTTTTCTCGCCCTGACAAAGGATTTTAAAGAGTATAAGCGGTTGGGGCCGTTACTCCCTCCGGAAAACAAGGATGCCGGACTTTTTCCGCGATTATTTAATGACCGTTATGTGCTTGTACACCGTCCCATAGTACGTGGGACCGCTCATATATGGCTGTGCTGTTCTCCTGACCTTAAGTGCTGGGGGCATCATCACCTGTTGATGCCCGACCGCCCCGGGATGTGGGACGGTAACCGGGTAGGGCTGGGCCCTCCCCCGATGGAAACCGATGAAGGCTGGCTCCTTATATATCACGGTGTGCGAATAACAACGGCCGGTGCTCTTTACCGCGTGGGGGCGGCTCTGCTGGATAAGGAGGACCCGACAAAAGTGATATATCGTACCCGGGAATGGATCTTCGGGCCCAACGCAGATTACGAGAATATGGGAGATGTGCCGGGGGTGGTTTTCCCCACAGGTATGGTCTTCAGAAAAGATACCGGGATGCTCTATCTTTATTACGGTGCTGCGGATACCTCTGTCTGTCTTGCCACTGCTAAACTTAAAGATGTGTGTGATTTTATAAAAAACGACTGCTGATAAACGCACTACGAAAAGGAACCTATGAAATCAGTACAGGATATTACAGGTGTCAGTACTTACCCTCCAAGGCAATGCGGTATTGCTACCTTTACCAGAAATCTTTTTGCTCCTGTGAGTCCTTACGGTTCGGAACACGGAGAAAAAGCCCTGAAAAGAATAAGAATAGTTGCCCTATCGTCCCACGACGGCGGGCATCAGGATTATCCTCCCGAGGTATCTTTTGAAATACGTAGTTCCTATATAGCGGACTATCGCCGTTCGGCCGAGTTTGTCAACCTTTCAGATACCGAGGTTGTATCTCTACAGCATGAGTTTGGTATCTTCGGAGGAGAAGCGGGGGAGTATATACTGGAATTTTTAAGCAACATCAGGAAGCCTGTGGTGACAACCCTTCATACTGTTTTGTCCAGACCGGAGGATAAATACCTGCAGGTCTTGAAGTCCGTATGCCAGTATTCATCATTTGTTGTCGTTCAATCTGAAAAAGCCAGGGAACTCTTGAATAAAGTTTACGACGTACCTGAGGAAAAAATACGTTTGATATATCATGGTGCTCCTGACGTCCCTTTTCTGGATACCTATCTGTACAAAGAAAAGTTCCATGCCGAAAACCATACGGTTCTGATGACCTTCGGACTTCTAAGTCCTAATAAGGGGATAGAGTCTGTGATTGAAGCACTGCCTCCCGTGATAGAAAAATTTCCTGAACTGCTGTATATAATTCTGGGGAAAACCCATCCGGAGGTAGTCAAACGGTATGGCGAAAAATACCGGATGTCTTTGCATCAAAAGGTTCACAAACTCGGCATTGAAGACAATGTTCTCTTTCACGACTACTATGTTACAAAAGAAGAACTGATTCAGTTCCTGACGGCGTCCGATATATTTATCACTCCCTATCTATCCGAGGAGCAGACTGTCTCCGGGACGCTTACCTATGCTCTCGCCTGCGGCAAGGTGATTATATCCACACCCTATTACTATGCAAAGGAAATGCTGGCTGACGGGCGGGGCTGTCTGGTACCCTTCAATGACTCTGAATCTATCTCAAGGGAACTGATGGAACTTTTGAAATATCCAAGTAAACGCAACGAAATGCGTAAACGTAGTTATCTCTTCGGGCGGAACCTTGTTCAAAAGAAAATATTTTTTGAGTACCTGAACGTTTTCCATGAAGCCGTAATTAACCATAAGCGGTCTGATAACAGTGCATCCAGACTGCTTCTGCCGGAACTCCACAAGCCTGTTCTGCCTGAAGTAAACCTGAGCCATATCTACAACCTTACTGATGATACCGGCATCCTTCAACATGCCCGGTTTATCCTGCCCAACCGTTACCATGGCTATACTACCGACGACAATGCACGGGCAGCCGTTGTAGCGCATCAGAACTGGAACGTCTTTAAAAACGAAAACTCTCTTACCCTTTTATACAAATATCTCTCCTTTCTGCACCATGCATTCAACGAAGAAAACAAGAGGTTTCGCAATTTTATGGGCTACGACAGAAAGTTTATTGAGGATGCAGGTTCTGAAGACAGTCATTCAAGGGCTTTGTGGGCACTGAGTTTTATCATTAAAAACCCGCCGAATCATTCAATACTGGTTTTCAGTACTGAACTTTTCAAGTTCGCATACAGTCCTCTGCAGACATTCACTTCACCGCGCTCCTGGGCTTATGGGATAATCGCCTTCTCCCGATATCTGGAGAGGTTTGGCGGGGACCTGGCGGTAAAGGATACCCTTGCCATTCTGGTAACAAAACTCCGGAAGTTATACGAGAAAAACAGTTCGCAGGACTGGCCGTGGATTGAAGACATAGTTACCTACGACAATGGCAGGATTCCTCAGGCGTTGCTGATTGCAGGCAAAAGGTTTCAGGATAAAGGCCTCTTGAATTATGGGATAAAATCCCTGAAGTGGCTGCTTTCTGTACAAACAAACTCAGAGGCTAATGCCGTTTCTCTTATAGGCAATGACGGCTGGATGAAACGCGGTAGTAAGAAAGCGGATTTTGACCAGCAGCCGATGGAGATATCCGCTATGGTTGACGCCTGTGCGGAGGCTTACAATATTACCGGTGAAGAAAAGTGGCTCAGGGCAATGTATTTTTGTTTCCAGTGGTTTATGGGCAACAACGACCTGAACGAACCGCTCTATGACCCCAAGACCGGCGGCTGTCACGACGGATTGTCGGTAAAAGAGGTAAACTCTAACCAGGGCGCGGAATCAACCCTCTGTTTTTTCCTCACGCTGCACCAACTCTACAAATTCGGACATCTCATTGCAAAAAAGGGTAGCGATAGAAAGGATGCCTGAAGATACGCAAAGGACAGGGTTCATTTCCTATTCTGAAGGGATAACCGGCAGAATAAGATGGGTTGGATGATTCTTGTCCATATAAACTTTATTCGTGGCAACAAGAAAATCAGTATATTCAGGTTTGAGTCCCTCAACACTTTCTTTACCGAACCGTTTAGAAAGAAGAGATTTTGTTACTGAATGCTCGCCGTACGGCTGTCCCGTGTTCGGGTTTATGTCCCACCTGTCAAAGTTACTGCTTGATATGGATAGGCGCAGTTTGTGTCCCTTTGCCAGTACAATAGCAATATACCCGAGGTCTATGTCAAATTCATAAATTTTTTCCGCATCAAGGAACTCTTCTTTCAGATAACTGTTGCGAAATTTTGCTTTAACTATGCCGTCCAGGATAAACATAGACCTGCCGTCCGGATAAACATCCGTGATTTTGACGGTAAAATCCGTATCCTTTCTGTCGGATGAAGCCCAGACCTTTGCCTTTACCTGTCCGACAATCTTCAGCGGGGTTTCAAGCACAGGCGTTGTAAAGATGAGCACGTCTTCACGCCCTTCTGTCTCTCTCTGGTCATATGGGCCTTTTACGGGCAGTCTGACATGTGTTCTTCCCACGGTCGGAACAGGATTTTCAGGGTCAAACCTGTACTGGAGAAAATTGCTGTTTGCCGAAGGAGAGTTCAGACTTAAACTGTGGTCCTGGTGAACGTAATAGAGGGTTGAAACAGATTTCGGCGGGAAATTATCATCCTCAACCCACACATTGCCGGGGGCATTCGGATTATCCACATCCCCCATAAGATAGTATTTAACAGACGGACGGTCCATAACCCCGGTATCCTTTCCCTTAAGGTGATAATCAAACCAGGGGAGCCAGAATTCTTTTTCCCAGTCCAGTTTTGCATTTGCGGGGTATGCCAGGCCGCCTGGAAGTTTCAACGGTTCCCCGATATTTTCTTCCTGGGCAACACCGTGTCCCCACGGCCCTATGAATAATTTCTGCTTCCCCTTTGCTCCGGCGCCACCATAAGTCTGCAGTGCGTTAAACATCTCCACAGCCCCCTCTTTATAGAAGTCGTACCAGCCTGCACTGTGGAGCATTGGGATGTTGAATCCGGCAAGACGCGAAATGTCGCGCCTGCGGATTCGGGTATTCATCAATGCATTTATTTTAGAGGTAATCGGGCCACGCAGGATGGTTTCCATATCCGCTTTCCTGAATACTGGCGGATATAACGAATCCGTG
>CAYORP010000066.1:0-6689 GCA_964406415.1 uncultured bacterium | reverse complement strand
CCTGAATCAGGCGCGTCTCAGTCTTCAGAAAGGGGAACTGGAGGTTGTCAAAACCAGAAACGGGTTACTGCCGAGGATGGACCTTTTCATCAGTCTGGGGAAGACAGGATATGCAGGTTCTTTCGGCGGTTCAGTTGAAGATATCAGCGGAAAAAGTTACGATGCCTCTGCAGGTATAATATTTGAGTGGCCCTTCGGCAACAGGGATGCGGAGGCACGTCATAAAAGGGCTGTTCTTTCACACAGGCAGGCCGAGGAATCTCTGAAGAACCTTTCTGCTCTGGCGGAACTTGACGTACGTCTTGCCTATATTGAGGTTAAACGTGCCTCCCAGCAGATAACGGCAACGGCGGCTACGAGAAGACTGCAGGAAGAAAAACTGCGGGCTGAGACAGAAAAGTTCCGGGTCGGCAGGTCCACAGCCCTGCTTGTTGCTCAGGCACAGAGGGACCTTCTGAACGCTCAGATATCCGAGACAGAGGCGGTTGTAAATCACCTGAACTCTCTGGTTGAACTCTTCTATCTTGAAGGGTCACTGCTTGAAAGAAGAGGCATATCCACCGTATCTTTTCAGTAATCCATATGTAGTGTGTTACTATATCTACCGTTATGAAAGAAAAAAACAATCTGACGCGGGGACCTGTACTTCAGTCTTTGATAACTATGTCCCTGCCTATTATGGCAGCCAATTTTCTGCATATGGCCTACCAGTTAACCGATACCTTCTGGGTTGGCAGGCTGGGAAGTGCCGCCATTGCCGCCATTTCCATAAGTTTCCCCGTCATTTTCCTTATTGTCTCTCTGGGCGGTGGTCTGGCTATGGCCGGGACCATACTGGTTGCCCAGTATAAGGGTAAGAACAACAGGGAGGCAGTAGACTATGTTACTGCCCAAACTATTTCCACGGTTTTTATACTCTCTGCAGTGCTTGCCTGCATAGGTTTTTTCTTTTCCCCGTACCTCATCAAACTGATGGGTGCGGAAGAAGAGGTTTTTACGGCTGCGGTCTCCTATATGAAGATATCTTTTGTCGGAATAATCTTTATGTTTAACTTTATGGTTTTTCAGTCACTGTTCAGAGGCGTTGGAGATGTAAAGACACCGATGTATATCATACTGGGAACGGTTCTGTTGAACCTTCTCATTGACCCGCTCTTCATATTCGGATACGGCTTTGTCCCTCCTCTCGGTGTTGCCGGTGCTGCGGCTGCTACGATTACCACCCAGGGGATATCGTCAGCCATCGGTATGTACCTGCTGTTAAAGGGAAGTCACCAGATACACCTTCACATAAGGGATATGAAGCCGGACTTTCCCTTGATAAAAAAGATGTTTGCTCTGGGGATGCCTGCCTCAATAGAACACTCAACGGTGGCTCTCGGTATGAACCTTTTGATATTTCTTGTTACCAGGTTCGGTACCATTGCTCTGGCGGCATACGGTATAGGACACAGGGTGTCCAGTTTTGTTGTTATTCCTGCCATTGGTTTCTCTATGGCTACCTCGGCGCTTGTGGGACAGAACATAGGAGCCGGCAAGATAAAAAGGGCTGAAAGGATAGTGCGTGTGGCTACCTCCATAGGTTTTACGTCCCTTATGTTAATGGGCATCCTGATATTCATCTTTGCCAGACAATTATCAGCGGTCTTTATTCCCGGTGAGCTCGAGACCATAAGGATGAGCGCCCAGTTTACAAGGATAATGGCGCTGACATTCGGATTTATAGCCATCCACCACGTACTGAACGGTGCCTTTATGGGCTCGGGAAATACCTACATACCTATGATTCTGGCATTTGTTTCTCTGTGGGTGTTGAGATTCCCCATCGCCTATATTCTGTCCAGCCATACATCTCTTGAAGAGGTTGGTATATGGATAGCATTCCCCGTTGCCAACGTTCTTACCGCTCTGATAACGGCAGCATGGTTTTTGAAAGGAACATGGAAAAAGAGAAGGATTACAGAGGAGATAAAACTCTCCACGAAGACCACCAGAGAAGCCATCATAGAAGAGGGCATTCCTACCTGATTATTGTGCTTTTTTATCAATTCCCGAAGCATAATTATACCGGTTTGACTTCGGGAAGAAAGGAAGAGTATCATTTAATAGTATCACTGACAAGAATAATGAGGACGGGATGAAAATGAGAAATGATATTTTTTGTATGAAAAGGAAGGTTTACTACCACGATACCGATGCCGGTGGGGTTGTTTACCACGGCCGATACCTTGAATTTCTTGAGGATGGGCGTACCGAATTTCTCCTGTCAAGAGGAATAGATACAGGAAAATTGCGAGACAGAGATGTTTTTTTTGTTGTTGCCCATATTGATATAGACTACAGGAAACCTGCAGTCTACCTTGACGAAATAATCGTATCGGTTGCAGTGCAAAAAATGACAGATTCTTCCATTCATTTCAGACAGGAAGTATCAAGAGATGGGATTCTCCTTGTTGAGTCAAGAGTCATTCTTGTTTGCGTCGGTAAAGGATTTAGACCAAAACGGCTGCCGCCGGCAATAAAAAATGTCTTAACCAGAAAAGTAATATGATTGGGTTTATAACGCAGCCATTTAAATGCTTATATCTTCTCACTAATACAACTTTTCGTAGGTTCCTTTATCCACCTTCTTCAATTTGTGAAAACCCTTATCCCGGGCTCTTCTGTCAAAACCTGTTCTGGAGGAACCCACGGAGAATTTTGAGAATACTCTTTCAACCTCAGCCCCACATTCAGGACAGTTTTTTAGACGTTCATCGTTTATGCCCTGCAATATTTCAAAACCCTCCCTGCAGAACTTACATCCTTTTTTCCCTGCTTTTACCCTGTATATATAGATGGGCATAACTCTAACCTCGGAAAAACAGGCTAAGATTTACTGCTGCAGTTTTCTACTTGATTATTATGTGAACAATCTGGTTTTATATAGACTATTCTTCTACGGTTATGGCCTGTTCAGGGCAGGCTTCCACACAGAGATTGCACATTACACATTCGGGCATATCAAAACTAATCTCCAGGTCGGGTTCACCCTGTGCTTTCTCTTCTACTTTCTCATAATATTCTTTAACTGCTTCTTTGTTTTCAACCTTATCGTCTATAGCTTTGCACCACTTTTTGTTCTTGCTGATTTCAAGAATCTCAACCGGGCATACCTCAACACACTCCCCGCTACCTTTACACTTACGATAATCAAATATAACCTTTGGCATTTAACCCTCCTCCTTTTTTCTTAATAGATAACAGTCTTAATTTGGAAAATTATTATATCCATACCGAAAAAAAAGTCAAGTGGACAATAAATTATCAGGTTATCTCAACTCTTAAGATAGAGTTCTATTACAGGTACGGTGACATCCGGTTTTATTAAAGGTAGTGTTAATATTATACCTTCTCTGGAAACTCCTGTTTTCTCATACTGGTTCTGATGCCATTCGTCAAGCCCGACCTTGACCTCGCTGGTATCATTCAAAAGTTGTGCATATTCAACCCTGTCTTTGTAAGGTTTGCCTTTAAGATAAAGGTTTCTGTAAGGCCAGGCGAGTATGTGTACGTAAAGACGGTGTGTTTCAGGATTATAGGTCAGTTTGCAGTTTTCAGGAGTAGTGAACTCTTTCGGTGCCTGTGTGCATCCGTATATTGAACGGCTGTGTCGCTTCATCCATTCACCGATACCTTCAAGACGAGCAATTGCTCTTTTGTCAAACTCTCCTCTACCTGTGGGGCCAACGTTTAACAACAGGTTGCCCCCTTTGCTTGTGGAGTCTATAAGGGTTCTTATAAGTTCGTCAGTGTTTCTCCACGTGCACTCATCCCTGTGGTAACCCCAGGAGCCGCTGAAGGTCTGACAGGCTTCCCATACCACGGGCTGTCCGTTTACCTTCACCCATTCACTCGGCTGGAACTGCTCGGGAGTTTTAATATCCCATTTTTCGTCAAGGTCAAGTCTGTCATTAAGCACTATATCCGGCATTAATTTGCGGATGGTCTTATAAAGTTTTTCGCTTTCCCAGTCTTTTCTGCCTTTACCGTTTCCGTCGGGCTTAGGATAGGAAAAGTCAAGAAACATCAGGTCAATCTTGCCGAATTCAGTCAGCAGTTCCTTTATCTGTCCCCGAAGGTACTCAGCATATTTTGACTGGTTACGCCCCTCATTTAATTTGTTTTTTTCTGGGCTGTTTCTGTATGGTCCAACATAGGGGTCTATAATATACTGTGGATGGTGCCAGTCAATAAGAGAATGGTAAAGACCAACACGCAGTCCTTCGTTGCGGAAAGACTCAACCATAGGTCTTAAAAGGTCTCTCTTTGCAGGGGTGTTAGGTGCTTTGTAGTCGGTGAGTTTTGAATCCCAGAGGCAGAAGCCCTCATGATGCTTGGTGGTGATGACAAAGTACTTCATCCCTGCATTTTTTGCGGTTTTAGCCCACAGTGCAGGGTCGTAAAGGTCAGGGTCAAAGTGTCTGAAATACCTTCTTTCATATTCTTCAACAGGTATTTCTTCATAGTGCATCAGCCATTCATGCCTTGCACCCAGAGAATATAGTCCCCAATGAATGAAGAGTCCGAACCTGCTCTTTACGAACCAATCTGTATCTCCTGCTGTTTTTCTTATTTTTTCTTCCATAACTGTCTCCCAAATAATAGATATATCCAACGATTAAATTGGAGGATAAGGGATTCGAACCCTTGACACCCAGACTGCCAGCCTGGTGCTCTCCCAGCTGAGCTAATCCCCCGAATTTTCGGTATTATTTCCTGACAATATAACTCTGTATTATATAATGAATGAAAATTTTGTCAAATCCAAAAAAATTGACAATTTGCCTGTAAACTCATAAAATCATTGACGAACAGAAATGTGATATAAATATCAACTTTACAAAGAATGGGGGTGCGTATGAATATTGAAAAGACGACATTTGCATTGTTTTTCGGGAACAGAGGATTTTTCCCATCATCTCTTATTGCCACAGCAAGGAAGGAGCTGTCAGAATCGCTGAAGGGTATGGGGTATAAGACCTTGATGCTTGAAGAAAAATCCACACGTTTTGGCGGCGTGGAAACAGTAAGAGAAGGCAGGGTGTATGCAGATTTTCTCAGGAAAAACCGCGGTAAATTCGGAGGAGTAATACTTTCTTTACCTAATTTTGGTGATGAGACAGGAGCGGTGGAGGCATTGAAGGATGCTGGCGTGCCTATTTTGATTCAGGCATACCCTGACGAACTGGATAAGATGGGACCTGAAACGAGGCGCGATTCTTTCTGCGGCAAGTTTTCCATTATGAATCTTTTTTCTCAGTACGGTGTTCCCTTTACTGTTCTTAAACCCCATACAGTTCATCCAAAATCACCTCTTTTTGCTGAAAACATTAATTATTTTGACAGGGTTTGTAAGGTGGTGAACGGGATGAAAGAGTTAACTGTAGGAGCAATAGGTGCACGAACAACGCCTTTTAAAACTGTACGTATAGATGAAATTACCCTGCAGAGATACGGAATTACAGTGGAAACATTTGACCTTTCATCTGTTTTTGCAAAGATGAAGGCGGTAAAAACGTCAGATAAAAAAGTTTCGGATAAAGCAAAGGTTCTGGGTGCATATTCTGACTGGGAGGGTGTTCCCAAAAAACCTTTTGAAACGCTTGTAAAACTTGCAGTGGTTCTGGATGATATGATTTCCGAGTATGAACTTGATGCCATCGGTTTTCGCTGCTGGTCTGAGATTCAGGAACAGATGGGTATTTCTCCCTGTGTGGTTATGAGCGAATTAAATAATAGGGGTATCCCTGCTTCCTGCGAGGTTGATGTAGGAAGTGCTATTACCATGTTCGCTCTGAGTAGAGCATCAGAAAACATATCTGCCTGTTTGGATTGGAACAACAACTATGGGGAAGAAGAAAACAAGTGTATCCTCTTTCACTGTTCGGCTGTCCCCAAAGGAATGATGAAGGGTAAGGGCAGAATTACTGACCAGTCTATACTCGCAAAAACCATAGGGAAGGGGCGTGGTTTTGGCTGTAACACGGGACGGATTGCTCCGGGACCATTCACCTTCGGTAATATGCTTACGATAAATGGGGAACTTGAATTTTATCTCGGCGAAGGAAGATTTACTGATGACCCTGTCCCTGATGACTTTTTCGGATGTGCGGGGGTTGCAGAAATCCCTGACCTGCAGGGTGTTTTGCAGACTATCGGGTATATGGGACACCGTCACCATACAAATGTTGTTCCCGGTTATGTTCTTGAACCGGTTGTGGATGCTTTTACAACATATCTCGGTTATAACGTAACCACGGTGTGATTTTCTTTTGTCTTCATTCTTGCTGGTGTGCTGTTCCTAACAGACCTTTACATTTCAAAACGTAACACAGCACACTGAAGGGAGTGCGGTGGAGGTACTTCCTCACGTCTGGGGGAGAACAGACCCGCTTGCGGGGCGTTAGGACGGGGCTTGCCCCCTCCTAAAAGTGTCGTGTCAGGAGATGAAAAGACAGGTAAGAAATTTCTGTAACACGATACTGGCAGCTCGTTTGTTGGAAAATATGACTAAGAGTGTAATGGCAGTGTTTTTTGTTGTTTTTTTGTTGTCTTGTGACCCGGCTTTACCCGAAAATTTCCCCATATATTATAGTTCAGACAGTTCAGAAATAGAACTCAACAATAAGGGCGAACCGGAAGAAATC
>CAYORP010000065.1:0-8996 GCA_964406415.1 uncultured bacterium | reverse complement strand
AGGGATTTTAATATTTCAGAAGATTTTTCGGCTGCTGCCGCACCCATCAAATCTGCATTTTCATATATCCTGACCTTCAGTTTACATCCTTCTTTCTGTAGTGTAGACATTTTTTCTAAAATCCTCCCTGACCTTCCAAATCCCCTCTTTCTTGCACTTCGTGCTTCGGTCAACGGGCTCACCAACTCGCCCTTAGTGCTATACGGTGCTCATTATTCTTCGCACCAGCTCTTGCCCTGTGGACTCGCTTTCAATTCTGCGAGTCTTACGGGCGTCGGTCAACGGGCTCACCGACTCGCCCTTAGTGCTAAACGATGCTCATTATTCTTCGCACCAGCACCCCCCCTTTGTTAAAGAGGGGGGACTGCGAAGGTTATCCTCCCTTGAAAAGGGGTTTCCTCTTTCCTTCTCCCCCTTTGAAAAGGGGGAACAAGGGGGATTTCCTGTGATGCCCTTAATTTTTCAGCATGTGAGATTTCTGAACAAAATATACAGTGAAATGCCTGCAGGGATTTTACTACTTAACCTCGTTATCTGTCAAATTTTATAACTTGGATGGGAATTAATAATTTGTTATAATATAATGATGGAAACCGAAACAAAAACAAATAAAAAGACAGTAAGGACTTTTGCGGCGGCCTCTTTTTTCAACGACCTTGGTTCAGATATCGTTTATCCTGTGTGGCCCCTGTTTGTTACGACCGTCCTGGGTGCGAATATGGCGGTTCTGGGTTTCCTTGATGGACTGGGCGATGCACTTGTCTCTATATCACAGGCGGTATCCGGCTATGTCTCTGACAGGATAAAGAAAAGAAAGGTTTTTGTCTGGACAGGCTATCTGTTTGGTTCTGCGTCAAGGATTGGTTATGCTTTTTCAACCGTGTGGCAGAGTCTTATACCGTTCCGTATCCTTGACAGGGCAGGCAAGATACGCAGTGCGCCGAGAGATGCCATTATAGCGGATGTCTCTACCGGTGAAAACAGAGGAAATAACTTTGGATTTCTGCGTGCGGCGGACAACCTGGGAGCTGTCTGCGGAATACTTATATGTATCTTCCTGGTCAAACTTATTGGTTACAGGAACCTCTTCTTGATTGCGGCATTCCCATCCGCAATAGGTGCAGTTCTTATTATATTTCTCGTAAAAGAGAAGAAGGCGACCCCGGGGATATACAAAGGTATTACGTTTAAAGATATAGACAAAAATTTCAGGCTCTTCCTACTTCTAAGTTCCTTCTTTGCACTGGGTTCTTTCAGTTATTCCTTCCTCCTTATTTTTGCTAAAACCTTCGGGTTCAGGGTATCCTTTGTACCTGTCTTATATCTGGTTTTCACATCTGTGGCTTTTCTTGTCTCCATCCCCTTTGGAAGGCTTTCCGACAAAACAGGGAGGAAGATGGTTTTGATGCTCTCTTTTTTCTTCTGGGCACTTGTATGCCTTTCCTGTATATTCCTGCGTACGTACTGGGCGGTTTTTCTGACCTTTGTCTTATACGGACTTCACAAGGGGGCAATAGAACCTGTACAAAAAGCGTTTGTTTCCGAACTTGCACCTGAGAGGTTCAAAGCAAGCAGTCTCGGTGCATTCCAGATGGTTACAGGCCTGTGTGCACTGCCTGCTTCTTTAGTTGCAGGTCTACTCTGGGACAGGGCAGGGATATCCGTGCCTTTTTATCTCTCGCTTTTTTTAACCGCAGTTGCTATGGCAATGCTTTTTTTTGTGAAGGAGAAAAGAGTAAGACATTTGAACTGAAAACCGCCTGGCATTTAGTTTTTTATTTCTGTCCTTTTCTGTGATACAATTTTGTTATGCCGGTCAAGAATTCCAAAGAGAAAAGTTTCACTAACACCGATACATCCTTCATTACAAACGAGAAGAAGCAGAGTCTTAAAGACAGATTTGAGGTTCTTATCAAAGACACCTCGTTTTTTGACTGCCTTGTCGGGTACTTCTATACCAGCGGTTTCTTTGCTCTATATAAATCCCTTGAAAAAACGAAGGGAAAAGAAAAGGTTGACTTTGGAAAGAAGAAAGCAGTACAATCTTAATGGTAGGAAGTTCAATTCAACATGACCCCGAACAGAGAAAACTGTCAGTTAGCTTTTGGGCAAGTTTGTACCGAAAGGTCTGATGATATACAGCAAGACCAACGCTGACTATATCTGCAACACTTACGGCCGGCGCGGAATCCATTTCCTCCGGGAAACATGGGAAGAGAATCAGCCCCAAAAGCAGTAGGTATATCGCAGTATCATGATTCTTTTTCTATTTTATGCAGGACTGACAGTAATGCCGGAACCTTTTCATGTACTATTTGCCATAGAGTCTCATCATCAAGAGCAAAATACACATGGGCAAGTATATTACGCAAACTGGATATCTTGTGCCAGTCTATTTCCTCATAAATGCACTTAATGTCATCCGGAATTGCTTTGGCTGCTTCTCCGATGATTTCAAGATTTCGGATAACAGCGTCGTATATCAAATCGTTTTTTTTAAATGCAGTGATATCCAATTTAACAGTATAACGTTGAATTTTTTCTGCTGCTTCAATCATATCTGTAAGAAACAATTTCCAGTTACGCGACATGGACTGCCTCCTTTTCAACAACAGGAATTGCTTCCGGACGCAGTGCTTTCTTCATAACTAGGTCAACTGGATTTCCCAGTAATTCCTCAAGACGGAATTTCAGGTCCATATATTTATCAAAACCTGGGGGAGAGACGAATTCAACCAATAAATCTACGTCGCTTCCTGCTTCCGTTTCATTACGTGCAACTGAACCGAAAAGAGATAAAGATTTAACACCAAACATACTTTTGAATTCGTATTGATGTTCTTGCAGAATTTTAATTGTTTCAGCTGTATTCATTTTTCGCTCTCCCATCAGAACCATTTTTAGTAATATTATACCTTTTATCATACTAATTTCAACTGCACATATGAGAAAAGAAGGATTTTAATCTTCCTGTCGCGGGTTTCCATTTTTGTTTCTTTACGTGCTATACTCTAACTGCTTAAGACAAAAGGATTTCATTCATATGAAGGAGAAGCAATGGGGAAAATATTTGAGGATATAACAAAGACTATAGGCAATACGCCGCTGGTCAGGTTGGGCAGGATATCGGAAGGGATAGATGCAGAAGTGGTGGGTAAACTGGAATCCTTCAACCCTCTTGGCTGTGTCAAGGACCGCATAGGGGTTTCAATGATAGATGACGCCGAGAAGAGAGGACTCTTGAAGAAAGGCGGCCTTATCGTTGAGCCAACAAGCGGCAACACAGGTATAGGACTTGCCTTAGTTGCAGCGGTGAGAAGGTACCGACTCATCCTTACAATGCCCGATACAATGAGCATTGAACGCCGCAAACTCCTGGCAATGCTCGGGGCTGAACTGGTTCTCACTCCCGGAAACGAAGGGATGCAGGGAGCTATAAAGAAAGCCGAGGAACTGGTGAAAGAGAATCCCATGGCGTTTATGCCCCAGCAGTTCAGGAATCCAGCAAACCCTGATGTGCACCGCAGAACCACAGCAGAGGAGATATGGAGGGATACTGATGGCAGGGTTGATATCCTGGTTGCCGGCGTGGGAACAGGAGGTACCATAACCGGTGTTGCCGAGGTCCTCAAAAAGAGGAAAAAGGGTTTCAGGGCAGTAGCGGTTGAACCTGACTCTTCTCCGGTACTGTCAGGCGGTCAACCCGGACCACATAAAATACAGGGCATAGGCGCCGGCTTTGTACCTGAGGTGCTGAATCTAAAAATCATTGATGAAATTGTCAGGGTCAAAGACGAGGATGCCGGGGTAACTGCCCTCAGACTGGCAAAAGAAGAGGGAATTCTTGCCGGCATCTCAAGCGGTGCGGCTGTATGGGCGGCTCTGGAGGTTGCAAAACGCACTGAGAACACAGGTAAACTTATAGTTGTCATACTTCCGGATACGGGCGAGCGGTACCTTTCCACCTGGCTTTTTAGCGAGAGAGGATAATCTCTTCCGGATGAAATCAGCCGCTATCAAAATACGGGGCCGAGGTAGACGTAAATAATACCTTCGTCCAGTTCACGAATACCGTAACCTAAATAAAGAGGTCCTAAAAGCGTATCAAAAGCAGCGAATATAGAACCGGATAGACGCAGGTCTTCAGGGGAAATATCTGTGAATTCTTCCCATACCTGTCCCCCTTCAATGGTTGCACCGAGAAACAGGTTTTTCCCTCTCGGCGGCAGTGGTATTTTTGTTTCTCTGAGATATGTCAGTCTTAAAAGGCCCGAATAATTACCCGTGAATTCATAGTCTCTGAAGCCGCTGAGTCTGTGGAAACCACCAAGTGAAAATTTCCTGTATTGAGGTAGTTCCGTATCCATACTGCCTGAGGCCTCCACAGAAAGAATGACGGTATTAAGTAATTTTGTCCATGCTACGGAGTTTTTTAGTGTCAACTGCTGAAAATCTTTTTCCGCTTTTATGCCAGGCAGGGTTGTTTTATAACCTGCTGCGAAATACCTGCCCTGTCGTGGGAAAACAATTCGGTCCCTCCGGTCAACAGCCAGTGAACCACACAGCAAAAACTCGTCGTCTTCGTAGTTAGGCAGGGAAGGGTCGCCTATGGTTGGCTTGCTGGTAACCTTTTCTCCAGCAACGCCGACACGCACCTGTCCCACATTTCCTATGTTCATACCGATGTCTATGCCGGTTGAGGTGGAGCGTGTTTTGTACCTCGCATAAGAACTTCCGTCTTCATAGAGTTCTGTATTGCGGACCCTGTAGTCAAAGACAGGAGCGATGAAAAGACTGTTTCTGTAGTCAATCGGCTGGTAGAATTCTGCCTTGAAGTCATGATTTATGCCCAGACGTGCATGAAGGTTGAGTTCACCTCCCAGTTTGTTCATCTGCGTCATCCTGTAACGGAGCATCGGATTAAAATCCGTGTTGCTGTTGAACTGCAGGCCGAAGTGAAGATAATTTGGACCCCACGGTTTTATGTGAGGTTCAATGACCAGCCCGTAACCTGAATCTTTTTTTAAAAGGTGGTAGTCAACCCTGTCAAAAAATCCTGTGGCATAGATGTCCGTCACATCGCGTTCAACGTCTTTTGTATGCAGTAACTGCCCCGGAGATGTTTCAATGCGTTCCTCAACAATCCGGGGTGAAATTTTACCCGGAGGTTTTACTTCCACAAAGTCAATGACAGGCGGTTTCCTTTTTGCCCATGCATTTAATCTTTCCCGCGCCTGCTTGTATTCACTTTCAGGAATTGACAGGGAGGCAAGTACAGACTTTGTCTGTAATGCGCAGGCTTCCCCTTCTACTATTATGTCAGAGGACTTTTTGAAGTCCATGTTTGAGAAATCTGGCATTTCAAGTGTCAGGAGTATATCCTGTTTACGCAGGAGCGAGTGCTGGTAAATACGGTCGCGGTGGCTGTATATGGCGAGAACCTGCATGGTCATATCAAACAGCGATTGAAGTTTTTCCTTCCCGGCAAGAGGCGAACTGACGTCCACCGCAATGATTCTTTCAGCCCCGGCGGCAAGTGCGGTTTCAACAGCAAGATTGGCGACAACTCCTCCGTCAACCAGAATCTGTTCGCCTATCTCAACGGGTGCAAAAACGCCGGGTATTGCCATACTTGCCATAATTGCCTTGACTATGTTGCCGGAGGAAATATCCACTCTCTTACCTGTTACAAGGTCTGTGGCAACTGAGCGGAAAGGGATGGCAAGTCGGTCAAAGTCCTCTGTTGTCAGGGCGGGCAGTAAAATTTCATTCAGAGCCAGGGACAATTTCTGTCCGGCAAGTATCCCATGCGGAATATGGAACTGGTCCAGATAATACCCGATTTCGGCACCCTGTGCATATTCTGCAGATTCTTTGCGCAGTCGGTAGGATTGTTCAAGTGAACGTGGACTGTCGGAGAATATGTCATCCCAGTCCACCTCCAGTATTTTTTTCTCAATCTCATCAGGAGAAAGTCCTGTTGCGAATAACCCGCCCACTATTGCACCCATGCTTGTCCCGATTACCATATCCACGGGGACATTCATCTTTTCAAGAACCTTCAGAACTCCCACATGGGCAATTCCACGGGCGCCTCCGCCGCTGAGAACCAGAACCGTGAAAGGCCTTTCCCTGCCGACCAGTTTTTCGGCGTGCAGTATGGTCCCGGATAAAACAAACAGGAATACCGTTATCAAATATATCAGATATTTTCTCATTCTCGGGTTAATTATATCATTTTTTGTCTAAAACAGGTATATGTTTTATAATAAGATATCTACAAAAATCAGGGGGTGTTAAATGAAGGCATTGTTATTGTCAGGTGGAGAAGGAACAAGATTGAGACCGTTTACCCTGACCACTCCAAAACCACTCCTGTCTGTTGCCAACATACCTCTTATCGCCTACCAGTTTTCGCTTCTGAAAAAACATAATATTGATGAGGTTATTGTAGGAGTGGGTTACAAAGCGGATTACTTCAAGAAGGTTATAAGCCCACTTGCAAAAAAGGCAGGGGTGAAGAGCATTCTTTCTCCTGAGAGTAAACCACTGGGAACAGGCGGTGGTTTAAGAAACGCTTACGGTTTTTTCAAGAATGATAAAGAACCATTTGTTGTCTTCAACGGTGACGTTATTGCGGACTTTAACCTGGGAAAAATTCTGGCAGTCCATAAGGAGAAGGGTGCCTATGCCACAATCGGACTTGTAAAGGTGAATGACCCTGCATCTTACGGGCTTGTAATAATTGATACAGAATCAAATATCAAGAAATTTATTGAAAAACCGAAACGGGAAGAGATAGTTGCCGATACCATCAATGCCGGGGTGTATGTTTTTTCTCCAGCAATCTTTGACGAAATTCAACCGGGTAGACCGGTCTCTATCGAAAGAGAGGTTTTCCCATATCTCCTTGAAAAGGGTATGAAGATGATGGGATACATCCATTACGGATACTGGATGGATGTGGGAACAGTGGACAAATACAGAAAGGTGAACTTTGATGTTCTGGATGGAAAACTCGGGTTTGACCATAAAACTGTTGAAAGCGACGATGGGAAAATTTTAACGGGGGAAAGGTCCATATTAAAAGAAGGTGTGAGAATAAGAGGCAGGGTCATCATTGGTGACAACTGTTTTGTAGGGAAAGACTCTCTTCTGGAGGACAGCATTATTTTGAGCAATACGGTTATCCGTGACAGGTGCGTTGTTTCCGGCAGTATTATCGGTACAGAGGTCATTATAGAAAACGACTGTGTTATAAAAGACACCGTGCTGGCCGACAGAAGTTTGCTCAGTCCTTTTACAAAAACCGAACCAAGGTAAAAATATCCCCCTCATTCCATCCCCGGCATGGAACGAGGGGGATTTGCAAGTGGGACATTCATTTCAATTTTTTGTGGCAGAACCACCAGTCATAACACTCAAATTCACCCGCTTTTGCCTTCTCCAGTCGTTCTTTGGCTGCCTGTACATTAGCTGCAGGCGGTATAATAACATCCGACCCGAGCAACTCGTTGTTCGGCCAGTCTGCAGGCGTTGCCACTTTATTCTTATCCGTCGTTTGCAGTGCCTTGAGTGCTCTTAATATCTCGTCAAGGTTTCTGCCTATCTCCTGGGGATAATAGAGTATAAGCCGTATCTTGCTTTCCGCATCAACGATAAATACCGCCCTTACAGTGTTGGTGCCTTTGCCGGGATGTATCAGCCCCATTATTTCGGCCACCTTGCCTGTATCTGCGATAATGGGAAATTCTATCTCCACCCCCAGTTTCTCCTTAATCCATTCTTCCCACTTTATGTGGGCAAATACCTGGTCAACACTCAACCCTATGAGTTCGCAGTTCATCTCCCTGAACCTGTCAAACTTATTCTGGAAGGCAACGAACTCTGTCGTGCATACCGGAGTAAAATCCCCGGGATGGCTGAACAGAATAAACCACTTACCCTTGAACTCATCCGGCAGTTTCTTCACTCCGCGTGTGGTTACCACCTGCATTGTCGGGAAAACATCTCCCAGCAATGGAATTCCTTTCTTCTCCATATCCTTTTCCATATTCTCTCCTTTACCCCCTGTTTTCCTTCGCCCCTTGGGGGAGAAGGTCAGGATGAGGGGTACTGTTTTGCAAACAATACAAAATTGGACTCATTACATTTTACTTATTTTTTTGCTACTGTCAAGTGTGAGGAAAATTTTATCATTTTGAAGGAGGTGATGTGACGTTTGCTGTATTTTTTTATCAATTCTTTTGCTTTTTTCTCATATGCCTTTTTTCTTATAAACGCTGTCGGTCCGGGTTCTGCAGGTATGATAAGCAAACCCTCTTTATGTTTTTTGGAGAGAAGTCTCAACCGCTCATTTTCCTTCCTGTCTCTGCCGAGAACAATGCTGCTTGTCTCAAAGTGCCTTCCTGTTTTTAGCAGTTCAATGTCAAGTTCATTCAGTTTTTTTTTCATCTCTAAAAGCGGCGCTATTTTTTTGCAGAATTCTTTCTCGCACAGCAGACATCCACCTGAAGGGGTGGGGTATGAAATACCGAATTTTGTTGCCATTTCAATCTGCCGCATGCGCTGTCTGCCTTCTATACCTTCAAGAAGGTTTCTGTCTATCAGTCCCTCTTTTTCAGCATCTGTTTCAGAAAGTACCTTTGCGCTCAAAGGTCTCAATACCTTCCCTTCTAAACCAGCACGTTTCTCTATGAACCTCATAGTTCTTTTCTTCTGACTCATCGGTCTTTCCCCGGCAACCTCTCCTGTAACGATAATCTCCGCATTTACATCCTTTGCGATTTTTTTTGCTTTTTTAAACATAAAGACACGACAGTCAATGCAGGGATTAAGGGCAGCACCCCTGCCGTATTTCGGGTTTTTCAGGATTTTTATATATTCGTTCAGCAGTCGTCCTCTGGTGCAGTCTGTAAGGTGCAGTTTAACCTGCTGTTCCCGGGCAAAAGCCATAACGCTGGTTTTATCGCTGGAATCTCCTTTAGCAAAAGGCA
>CAYORP010000064.1:0-10168 GCA_964406415.1 uncultured bacterium | reverse complement strand
CCTGACATTAGGGAACCAGCCATCATAGTCCCCGGCGTATATGTAAAGTGCAATGCCTATCTGCTTCAGGTTGCTCAGGCATACCGCCCTGTTTGCCTGCTCTTTTGCCCTTGCAAGCGCAGGAAGTAACATCGCCGCAAGAATTGCTATGATGGCTATGACCACCAGCAATTCTATCAAGGTAAAACCTCTCTTGTCATTGGGAGAGTTTTTTACAAAGCAATCTCTTACTTTCCTTTTCATTTTTATCACCTCCCGGATATTATGGTGACCCATAAACATAAGATGGCAGTCCAAAAGCAATCTTGTCAAAGTGGTTGTAAACTGCCTCACTCCAATAGCCTGTACCTACAAATGCCTTGAATTCTTCCTGGTTAAACCACCTGACAGAGCCGTTAAGAAACCAGACATTTGCTCCACGTCCCTGGTGGACAAGGTTTCCATACCACATCTGGTCAATAAGGTAAGACCTGTCGGGACTTTTGTCTGGCCACATAGGGCTGGGACCTGCAGGTCTTCTTTTAGAATACCTCATATCAAGGGTCTTAACTACTTCCCAGTAATACCTCGGTTTATTCCATGGATTTGGATATAGTGCTACCTTATTGGAAGGGCAGTTAAATACGTCAAGACCTCCCAAGGGAATATATCCCTCCTCAACAAGAAGCCCGATATCTAATGCCCGATAGGCCGCCACACCTGAATCATATCCTTTAAGGCGATATGCCTGGTCACCTCTATTCTGCGGAGTACATCCATAGTCATTAGCATACATCCCTACCGCCAGACCCAGTTGTTTCAGGTTGTTCATACAGGTAGCAGTTCTTGCCCTCTCCCTCGCAGCCGAAAGTGCCGGAAGTAACATAGCCGCAAGAATCGCTATGATGGCTATGACCACCAGCAACTCTATCAAGGTAAAACCACGCCTTATAATCTGCCTTTTCATTTCTATCACCTCCCAAGGTTAAAATAAAAAATCTCCTGTAGCAACATATACACCGTTCCATAGACAACGCTATCCGTCTTAAGGCTTGCTGTCTCGATAGATACATCTTCATATACAGGTTCCCGCCTAACAATCTCTCTCTTTACCTCCATCAGAAAACCTCTGCTTAATCCTGACAACTCCCCTCCGAAGATAATCATTTCCGGGTTCAAGAAAAGGATAAGTTTCAGCAGGTCATCTATCAAAGGTTCTGTTATCTTCGGATTATTTCCCAGGGATGCAAGCGCTTTATCTGAAAAAACACCCCTGTTTTCTCCTGCAAACCCGTTTTTCCCTTTAAAGAGTTCTCCAGCAGATAGAATCCCGAACCCCACACCTGCGGCACGTTTAAGTAAATAGATACCGTAGTCTACATCTGTTGCAACACCCATATGGTATTCTGCAATCATACCTGCATCTGCGTCGTTTAAAACAATAACAGGTACATTAAACTCTTTATTTACCACCTCCTTTATCGGTAATATATCCTTTACTGCCTGTTTTTTCCCGTTTCCGTAATACCTAATAACAAGATTCCCTGCCTTATCCACCAGGCCTGACGTTCCTATCCCTATACCGAACAATTTATTTCTGTCAATACCGCTTCTATTGATAATTTCTTTAACATAACTGTTAAGTTCTTTTAGATTAAGAGGTCCCTCTTTAAACTCCTTCTCTCCTCTGAAAACAATCCTTCCCGAGAGGTCCGATATAATACCCAAGAAACCCAGTCCTACCTCAATGCCTGCTATATAGCCTGCTCCCTGATTGAAAGATATAACTGACGGCCTTCTGCCTCCTGAAGAATCCTCCTTCCTGACATATCTGACAAGATGCTTCTTTTTAAGTTCGTTAACAATACTTCCAACTGTAGGGTAACTGATACCTGTTATTCTGGAGATTTCAGGCTGGGTAATGGAAGAATTTCCCCTGATGGTATTTAAAACTGCTGTATAGTTTTTCTGCCTGTTCAGATGGACGGATGAACTTAAAATTCTTTTTTTCATTTTTACTTCACCCATTTCTCTGTACATTAGCATATATCAACATTTTTGTCAAATTTATTTTTAGACTTTTAAAAAGACCTTTAAAAAGATTGTGATGTATTTAATTTAGCGGGGAATCCTATTTAAATTTATGAGGGAAATACCTTATACCGGCACTCTCAGTACTTCCATTTTTTGCCAGACTACTTCTCTTCGTGTTACACTATACTTGTATAATCATCCTTTTACCTGGCATAAGATTTTCTACACAGGAGGCTTATAAATGAACGGTAAAAAAGAGAAGTCTGATTTCAGGTATGATACAGGTGAGGCGAAGGTACCATGGGCAGCAATAGGAGAAAACATAAAAACAGAAGAGTTAATGGAGTTAATTAAATTCCTGATAAGGCCCGGCAAAAATGAAAAATCTTACAATGAACAACTGAAGAATGTGGAGAGAGAGGTTGAAAAACTTAAAGAAAACGGGACCTATGCCACCAAACTGAGTCTGGGGGCAAACGTAAAAAAACTGGAAGAAGAGGTTAAAAAATATCTTGGCGTCAAATACGCCTGTCTTTTGACCAACGCCACGGCAGGGTTTGAGATAGGTCTTAAGTTCAGCGGATTGAAACCCGGGGATGAGGTAATCGCTCCGGCTATCACATTCTTCTCTACAATAAACTATCCGCTGCAAATCGGTGCGAAGGTGGTGCTGGCAGACATAGACCCAAGGACCATAAACATTGACCCGAAAGATGTGGAAAGGAAGATAACAAAAAAGACAAGAGCGATTATACCTGTGGATATAGGTGGCTACCCTGTGGATATGGACCCTGTAATGGAACTGGCTGAAAAATATGACCTTATGGTCGTGGAGGATGCAGCGCACGCCCTCGGAGCCAGTTACAGAGGGAAAAAGATAGGAACGATAGGACACTTCGGTTCATACAGTCTGCATGAGGTGAAAAACGTAAACTCCCTCGGAGAAGGAGGATTGCTGGTTACCAACACAGAATACGGGGAATACCTCCCGCATGCACGCTTTGGAGGATTTGACATATCACACCCCATAGACAAATGGTTGTATGATGTGATAACACTTAAAGGCAAGGGCGGTCACTACTCGGTAGCGGGCAACCACTCTTCCACAGAAATACAGGCAGTCGCTCTCCTGAGTCAGATGAAAAGACTGGACAGCATCATTGAAGAACGGAGAAAGAATGCAGAGTATCTGACCCGCAGGTTTGAAGAGGTGGAAGGGATTATCCCGCAGTTACTGGATACAGAGGAGATAAAGGGTACCTATCACCTGTATCTTTTCCAGTTGGACCCTGCACGGCTGAAAGGGGATATTCAGGATTTTAAGAAAAAAACAGCAGAAAAAGGGGTAACCCAGATACCCCACTTTGCACCACTCTACCGTTTTTCTTTTCTTAAGCAACTCGGTTATGACGTGGAATCTATGAGAAAAAGTTGTCCTAACGCAGAAGAGGCATTCTTGCACAGGTTCACCCATCTGCCGCTGTATCCGTTAACACAGGAACAGATTGAATATATGGCTGACTGCGTAATCGCTGTTGTGAAAGAGATGCAAAGATAGGACTGTAAATGTCTCGCACAGGAATATGGGCACCTATTTAGGTATAGACCTCGGTACAACCAAGGTAGCAGGTGTTGTTTACGACTCTTCAGAAAACAGGATTATCGGAACATCCTCCCTGCCTCATAATGCCCTTTCTGTTAAAGGGAACTATTACGAGATAGACCCTCTGAAAATTGTTTCCACGGGTTCCCGGGTTATAAAGACCCTATGCAGTTCCGTTAAGCCCGGTGCAATAGGAATCTCCACTCAGATGCACAGTTGTATGTTCGTTGACAGAAAAAAGAGACCCCTTACCAACCTCATTACATGGCTGGACAAAAGATGTCTTGAGCCTTACAGGGGTCATTCTTCCAAAAACTATATAAAAAGGATTTTGGAACTCACAGGTGGAAAAGAGACATTTTATAATACAGGGACGGAGATAAGCACGGGATTTCTCGGTCCAACCGTATTCTGGTTTAAAGAACACAAACAGATTCAAAAAGATTCAAAGGTCTGTTTCCTCGGTGATTACCTTGCCTCTGCCCTGACGGGTGAGAATATCTCAACGGATATCACCTGTGCAGGTTCAAGCGGTTTCTACGACATAAAAAACAAAAAATGGATGTGGAAGGTGATAGAAAAACTTGAAATCCCCGAGGAGATATTTCCGCCTGTTGAAGAGCCCGGCACTATCTACGGAGAAACAAACTCAAAGGTATCAGATGCTACCTCTCTGCCTGCCGGGATACCTGTATTGAGGAGTTTCGGAGATAATCAGGCATCTATCGTCGGAGCGGCTGGCTCACTTGAAAACACCGTTTTTGTCAACATAGGAACAGGTTCGCAGGTCTCAGTAAAGGTTAAGGAATTCACAAAGAAGGAAGGCCTTGATACAAGATATTTTTTAGACGACAGTTATATCCTTGTGGGCGCAGGGCTCTATGGAGGCAGGGCAATATCCCTGCTGGAAAGGTTCTTCAGAGAGACCGGCGAAGAACTCTTTAAAATAAACCGGAACTCACTTTATGAAGGGATAAACAGTCTTATGAGAAATTATAACATTTCTCCCTCAGAAATGACCTGCGGCACATTCTTCTCGGGAACCAGAACCGACCCTGACAAAACAGCCTTTTTTACAAACATAATGGAAGACAACTTCCACCCCCAGAATATGGTCTTTTCAGTAGTTGCGGGGATTGCATTTGAACTCAGGGAATACTATGATAGGACAGGTAAAAGAAACCTTAACGAGATTATAGGCACAGGAAACGCTCTCAGGAAAAATCCTTTTTTGAAAAAGACTGTCGCAGGCATCTTTGAAAAACCTCTCAGGATTCCACTGTATGAGGAAGAGGCAGCATTCGGCAGTTGCCTCCTGGCATCAAAACACAATGAAAAAAAGATTGCTATGAACTCCCTTCTCTCAGAAATGGACTATGAAAAAACCCTGCCTCCTGCCAGAAAAGAAATCACTGTTTTGAAACAACTCTACAAAAAATATCAGAATTATAGAGAGATTTGCAGTTAGTCCTCTAACATGTTACAATTTGCTAAGAGACAATCTATGTCAAAAAGTGATAAATCATTAACTTCTTGCATAGAAACTTTAGTATGTGAGAGTTCGGAATAAAGGAGGTGAAAAAAATGAAGGGATATTCAACCAACATTGAAAAAGACACGCTGGAAAATGAGTATTACAGGAAGGTCCTTTTCACGGGAGAGAAGATGCAACTTGTGGTGATGAGTCTTAAGCCAGGTGAAGACATACCGCTTGAGGTTCACAACGGCATTGACCAGTTTATAAGGGTGGAAGAAGGTGAAGCACTGGTTAAGATTGCCGGTGAGGAATTTAATCTCAAAGACGATGACATCACAATAATCCCTGCAGGGAATGAACACTACGTCAAAAACACGTCAGCAGAAAAAGACCTCAAACTCTATGTGATTTATGCCACGCCTGAACATCCGCCTGAGACAATACATAAGACAAAAGCAGAAGCGGACGCGGCTGAACATCACCACTGATATAGGGATTTAGGAATACATGCAATACCTCCCTGTTTTTCGCATAGGTAACAGCGTGGCGTTTATTCGTTTCCACCCGTTTCTTATCATTGCGAGGTCCCACTCCCTTTGTCATTGCGAGCGGCAGCGAAGCAATCTCATAGATTGCCGCGGCAAAAAAATTCTTCGTCAATTACCCGGAGGAGGCCGCAGTGTCCATTATGACATAGTCTGGCCCGAATCTGACAAAAACGCCTGAAACCCTCGCCATACCGGCTTATGCCAGTTCATCTATTCCATGGACACTATTTGGACACCAGACCATCCCGGCGATATTTTTTCATTTGACTGCATTTTTACTTTATGATACTCTTTTACCGCAGGGTAAAAATAGGCAAAATAGTAAAACTTGACCATGAAAAAAATATCCAAGCAAAACATTGAAGATTCTCTGTCCGGAAAGATAAAAGAACTTTTGCCCGATATAAAAATAGAGGCGATAAAAAAGTTCTCTGGCGATGATTTTTGCGACCTTGTTCTAACAGTTCGTATAGGCAATCTTTCCAAACGTCTGTGTTGCGAAATTAAATCAAGGGGAGAACCGCTGTATCTTTATCAAGCAATCGGACATATCAGGCAACTGCAGGAAAACAAAAAAGTTGGTTATCCTGTAATCATTGCTCCCTTCATTTCCGAACAGGGGCGCAGGATTTGCAAGAATAGAGGTTTTGGGTATATTGACCTTGCTGGAAATGTTTTCCTAAAATTCAATTCCGTTTATATAGAAAAGACTTCTGACATCAAACCTTCTTCTATAAAACAAGAAGCATCAACAAATATTTTTGCCAGGAAGTCATCCCGACTACTCAGGGTAATGCTGGAAAACCCTGAAACCGTATGGAATTTTACAACGCTTTCTCAGGAGGCAGACGTAAACATACGACGTACTTTTAATATAGTAAATGCTCTTAACGAGAAAGGCTTCGTGGAAAAAAAGAGAGGTGCCATAAAACTTTTGAAACACGGAGAACTGCTTGATTACTGGTCTGAGAATTATGATTTCCGGGATAATGCGGCCAATACCTTTTTTTCCTTTGCCCGGACATTTGAAGAATTCAAAGGAATCCTTGTTAAGGCGTCAAAAAAAGCAAGTTCTCAATATGCCCTTACTCTCCATAGCGGCGCAGGTCTTGTTGCTCCTTTTGTCAGATTCAGCGATATACACATCTACATTGAAAAAGATACTGAAAGATGGGTGGAGGCATTGGGGCTGAAACCGGTGGAATCAGGAGGAACTATAAACCTGATAACCCCTTATGATGACGGTGTATTTTACAGAAAACAGAAAACCGAAGACATCTTTGTAGTTTGCAATACGCAACTCTATCTGGACTTGATTAAATATCCGGCAAGAGGAAAAGAGCAGGCGGATTTTTTAAGACAGCAGAAGATAAAGTTTTAGGAGGTTTCTATGCCTGAAAAAGTGAGTGTTGATTATTATGAAGCGATAACAAACGCTTCCAAGTCTGTTCTGTTGGAAATAACGACTATTTTGAAGACATATCGAGATTCTTTTGTGTTAATAGGCGGATGGGTGCCTTACTTCCTTTTGCAGGAAAATCAGCCGCCCGGCAGTAATTTTAGCCACATCGGTTCAATAGATATAGATTTTGTAATTGACTCTGAAACAATTGATGAGACGATTTATGCGACAATGGCTCAAATGCTTTTAAGAAGAGGCTATAAACCCTCAAAAGAGATTCTTTATCAGTTCGAAAGAACGGTAAAATCTGAGATTGACGGAAAGAGATACACAATCAAAATTGATTTCCTCTGCCCGGTTCAGCCGCAAAGACAAAAACATCGGCATAGTCCTATACAGCCGGACATGAAGGCACGAAACCTGAATGATGCAGAAATAGTTTTTCTCTCAAACCAAAAGATAAAACTTTCCGGCACGTTACCGGATAACGGCAGAACTACGGTTGATTTTAAAATGGCCGCACTGGCAGGATTTATGGCTCTAAAGGGTATTGCTTTTGGAGACAGATATAAAGAAAAAGATGCCTACGATATCTACGTGCTTTGCGATTATTACAAAAAAGGACCTGTTTCGGTGGCAAAGGAGATAAAAAGTTTGAAAGATAATCCTATTGTAAGAAAGGGTTTAATAGCTATCAAAGAAAGATTTCGCGCGATTGATTCCGAAGGCCCCTACTGGGTGGCCAATTTTATAGCTTCAACGGATGACGAGAAGAACAGAATAAGGCAGCGTTCTTTTCAGGTCGTCAATGAAACTATCCAGAAAATCGGCATATGACCAGCTCTGTTCAAGGTAAAATTCAAAAATGAACACCTTTTTTACCGCGGATCATCATTTTAATCATAAGAGAATCATTGAGTACAGTTCTCGTCCCTTCAAGGACGTTGATGAAATGAACGAGGTTTTGATCCGGAAATGGAACGAAAAAATCAAACCGAAAGACACCGTCTATCATTTAGGAGATTTCGCCTTCGGCAACCCCGGAAACAAAATAATGATTCTGAATAGATTGAATGGCACCATAAATTTCATTCTCGGTTCACATGACAAAGACCTGCCGGAAGCGGTGGAGACGTTCAACAGAGAACAAGCGATTGCTCCCCATAAAATTATTGGGTTTATGGCAACGGTATATATAGAAAAAACGGAAATCACTCTATGTCATTATTCCATGCGCACCTGGCCCAAATCCCACTACAATACCTGGCATCTATTGGGCCATTCGCATGGCAAGTTGGAGGGATGGGGCAAAAGTTTTGACGTCGGAGTTGATGCCTGGCACTTTGAACCGTTAAGTTTTTCCGAAATAGAAAAAATAATGGCTTCGCGACCGGACAATTTCAATTTGGTGGATATCAAGAAAAAAGAAAGTTCATTCATCAAGAATATTAAGTAGAAAAGGAGATAGATGCCGTTTACACCTTTGCATATGGGGCCGGGGATAGCGGTTAAGGCTGTAATACCTGGGAGAAAATCCTGATGTCAGGCAAAAAGAATAGATTGAAAAGAAGAATCGTTAAGTTCTTTATTATCCTCCTGTTTCTGCCTTTTGTTTTCCTTGCTGCTTGTCTACTCGTTCTACCTTTCTTCCTGCCTCTTTTTCTCATCAAGGGATTCCATGTCTTTTCTTTATATATTTTCATTGGACTCATAATTTTCCTGGCAATATTTCTCTTTTTCTTTACGCACAGGAAGTCCATTGCACATTACCGGACAAAACGGCGGGCTTTTTTGACTGCCGTCGGATTTGTAATACTGGCGGGCTTTATTGTCCATACGGCGTTTAACCTCACAAGCAGTTGGGTATTGAGGCAATCTGTTCAGAAAGCAAGAGCGGCCGGAATCAAGTTTAAGATGGAAGAAGTGATACCCCCTATGATTCCCGATGAATCTAATGCTGCAATCATCTACAACCGCATTTTTGAATTGCAGGATAAACTGAATGAGCAATACAAGGAATTATTGCAGAATATCCATCTGGATTTTGTGAGCACTCCTTCATTTCCTCTTAAGGAAACCCCGGCTGAACAGATTGCCCAGGCAAGAAATTTATTGCTGAAGAATTCCGAATTCATCCTGTTATTCAGCATGGTGGAAGATGCTGTTGCAATGCCGGAATGCCGGTTTCCCATGAACTATGAGGCTGGATGGGCAATGCAATATCCTCACCTCTCAAAGCTTATTTCATTAACAAAACTTCTTGCCCTGAGAACCTACCTCCTGTGTCAGCATGGTAATTATAATTCAGCATGGCGGTCTTTCAAGACCTCCTTTGAAGTGGAAAAAGCACTTGAAAATGAACCGCTTCTTGTTTCGCAACTTTCACGTTTTTCTATCCATACAATTGCTGTAAACAATTTCCAAACAGTTTTTAGTAAAATGAGAGAAAAGATAACTACAGAAGATTACAGGAATTTGATTGATACAATTGATGGCAAAGAAAAAACTCTCATAGAAACATGGAAGAATACACCAGGATTCACTTGTGAATACATTTACGGAGATATTTTCTCAACCGGCTACAGAATAAAATACCATCCTTCGATGCTTGAAAGAATATTATCTGCAAAAAGATTCTGGCGGATATACCAGGGGTATTTTTTCCGCCCAATACTCAAGAGAGATGCTGCTTTTTATATTTCATCCCACATAAAGGCCTGTGATTTGTTTGCACTGCCCTATTACAAGGTGGCAAAGAAGGCAAGAACGATGGACGAAGAAATAAAAAAGAACCGTCCAAGATATTTAGCAGCAGGAATGGGATTTGATGGATGCTCTTATTTTGACCGCTGGTGTGTCAACTTAAATTGGTCGCATTTTCACAGGATGCATCAAATACAATCTGAATACATCGCCCGTCTGGACAGTTTGAAGATTACCTGCGCTCTTGAAATATACAGGAAAGAATACGGTCACTATCCCGAAGCGTTTGAACAGATTGTTCCTGCTGTTTTGAAAGGACTGCCCCTTGACCCGTTTACTGGCAAAAACTACATATACCGGAGAGAAAACGGCGGTTTCATCGTTTACAGCACAGGACCGAACCAGATAGATGACGGTGGTAT
>CAYORP010000063.1:0-15936 GCA_964406415.1 uncultured bacterium | reverse complement strand
GAGCGAAGCGAGACATGGGGGGTTCAAGTCCCTCACCCTCCGCTTCTTAGTGAGAAACCCCATGTCCAAAGGGGTACAGGGGAAAAAACTGTCCCCTGTGTATTTTACTTCGGGGGGAGAACTATATCAGGAAGGGGGAATGCCAGGTGGGACGGTTTTTGAAGAAGAACATTAGCGGGGCTCCTTTTTATTATCACCCCCACCTGAATCCTCCCCCCTCAAGGGGGAGGAAGATGAAAGAATGTCACCCTCACCCGGACCCTCGCCCCTCAAGGGAGAGGGATTCTTCTTAAGATTGAATAAACAGGATTTGCGGGCGGTGCGGGGGGTCTATGTTGAGTTTTTCATCTATGTCATCGCAGGAAAAATTACCGGACAGACTCAATTTCCCTGTGTCTGCTGGTTAGAGGGGGGATTAAAATACACTGCGAGAGATAAATGCTCTTCACATAGCAGGATTAGAAATTAGTTCAGTTTTATAGATTCCGTTGCTGCAATTATAGCGGCCTTCTGTTCCGGGAACTTTTCGTCAAGTACCTGGAAAGAAACCCTAACTACATCCTGTCCCCTGGACATCCAGACTGTAAGTATGTGATAGCCTTCCCTGTGAATAATAAGTTCTACAGTATTCAATCCATTGATTTCTCTGTCAGTTTTTGAAACTATTCCGGTACCGGGCAGATTAGAAATCCCCGCAAATTTTGAGAGTAATTTTTCTCCAATCTGTTCCATTTTCATTTCAGATTGCAAATTTTTATCCACAAAAGATGACAATGGTAATCCTTCTGCCGGCATACTGATTACATCTCCATAATTGTTATACTGGTCTTCCTTCTCGTAAAAAAAACAGTGGTCTCTGTCATCAACCTTCCATCCCTCCGGGAGATTCATAGAGAAACCCATCTCAGGGACATTAACTTTTTCCTGTCCTTTTTTGCCGCAACTTCCTGCAAGTACTACTATTATTCCCGAAACAAGCATTAATAAAAAAACTTTTCTTTTTCTCATTTCCCGCCTCCTTATATCCATTATACTCCATCCACGCCACTGGAAAAAGAGAGAAATATATGAGGATGGCGGCAGAATTGTTTTTTATACAACCACTGTCTCTATGCGCAGTGAATCGCCTATTTTTTTTATCGTTCCCGCACGATGTCCGACAGCGAGTGCAAAATGATGGGTGGGTCCCGCAGCACACCATTGTTTCAGAAAGGTGCGCACATCGGGTTTGAATCTACCGTGAGTATTGGTGTTGCCCGTAGGGGGAATCGGGCCCGGGATACTTTCGCCTTCTGCTACAATCATTTTAAATTTTCCGTCGGATTTTGAACTGATACTCAGCAAAGTTATCGGACCCAATTTTATGTTGAATTCCACGCTTGCCCCGCTGCCGGGTTTTCCGTGATACTTCTTCAAACTGCGCAAAACAGGTTTGCCTTCCGTTATGTTAAGATGGTGCGGTCCATCATGACCGAGTAATATGGAATCACGGGCAAAATCAATAGGATGAAACTCGGCAAAACTGCCACCGGCATCAAGGCGATCCATAATCATCATTGCAATACTCGTTTTAATGTCATATTCCCCGCACATAGGAAATCCTGCAGAGGTGAGCAGTGAATTCCCCACAATGAAATTGGTTACCAGTTTGCGCATTTCAGAACCTTCTTCCGCTTCGTAATAATAGGCAAGTCCGTCCAGTCTCTTTTCTTTTACGAACATCTCAAGAGATACCGCCACTCGCGCTGCAACATCAAGGTCTGCTTCAGTCAGTTTTGTAGTTATAGGATCTGAGACCGGTTCAGGCATGTCAAAAAAAGAAAGGATGCGTTTCTTCATCTCCTCTACTTCAGGGATATCCGGATTCAAGCGGCAGAAATATTTCATCACGTCTTCCACCTCACACTGCACCACGTGACAGCCAAACGCAGCATTTACGGCGACAGGGTCGGTATGCATATCCAGCATACCTTCAAATACATGCCCCATATGACCAATGCGCGCATATTTCAGGTCATGCAGGACATTGGCAACTCCGCACCACTCTGCTATCTCCCTGTCGGCCTCATCATCGTTCTCAAGCATACCGAGGATGACGGGCGGCGCAGTCTTCCCAAAACGCAACGCCACTCCCGTAAACTCCGGCACGGAACATATGTCGTCATTGCATAACTGCATGTAGGTGGAGGCCTTATCATAGTCCATCGCACTCACAGACTGCAAAACAACCAGAACCACAGGGATATCAAGTTCTCTCGCTATGATACCAAAGGTTGCACTGGTCGCATACGTCAGCATATCAACGAAAAGCAGGTCAAGTTGAGCCCCTTTGATGTCAGGCAGGATGGAATATGCTTTTTCTGCATTGTCAACAATGCCAAAATCCCTGACCTTAACCGGAAATCTCTCCAGTTTTTTAAGAAAGACATCCTTCTTTCTGCACATCTCGCTGTATAAACCGTCAAACTGTTCCCAGTACCTGTCCAGACCCACACCGAATACCCCGATATTAGCAGTAAGTTCTTTCCTTCGCGGTATTTTCATATATTATTCTCTGTAGTATCCAACGTTTTATTTTATCAACTTACCAGTAAATCACTATGTCGCCCGTAATTTTCTTTTTAGCGGAAAGATATTCCCAGCCGTTATCTTTTACAAATCCCAGCGGTATATGTTCGCAGTGTACAAACGGGCTTTCCGGGTTCAGAAT
The DNA here is from genome assembly GCA_964406415.1 of uncultured bacterium. Classification (GTDB taxonomy): domain Bacteria; phylum Ratteibacteria; class UBA8468; order B48-G9; family JAFGKM01; genus JAFGKM01. Next base: position 13,226 of record CAYORP010000063.1, on the reverse strand, counting down.
AAGTCTCGCACTGTCCGTCCTGCCAGATTCCGGAAATATTTTTATTGAGGCATCCTTCAGATTTTTTAATTCAAACCACCGGACAGCACCGTGAAGCCCGACATTTTTTTCATGGCACGATATAAGAGAATTACTGCGGCCCTGTGAAACAAAAAAACGGCATTCTTTGTGCCAGGTACGTTCAAAGTGATAGCGTGCAAAGTTATTCTCAATATACACATCGGTTCCGGTCAGAATCGGAGCGCCAAAAGGTGTTTTTATCCTGTGTTCAACAAACGTATTGCGGTTCATACCCGAAAAGAAAAAACCGTTATTACTGCAACTTAAAGAAGTTACCGGCTCGCCCGTCTCAACACTGCTCCGCTTCCATGAAAAGTGCCATCCGAAACAGTCCAGAAGCGCCGGCAACAGTCTTTCAGCAAAGAAAAGTGAGGATTCATCCTGTACATCTCCCATATTGCCTGCCGTGCCCCGAAGCCAGACTATTTTACCCCTGCCGTATTGAGATACCGCCGCATATGTCCGAACTTCCGCATCTTGCCTGGCTGAAATCAAAAAATCCCCTCCTGTCTCCTCCATACCCCCGGCTGAAAAAACTATCTCGTGAGCAATCGTCATTTCAGGAGCGAAGTTTTCAGGAACAATCCCCATTTTATCCGAGCATTTCAGTATCGCCTTACCTGTAACCGGAGTAGATATTTTGATACCAAGTATCTCCTTTATCCTTCTGCCGGCATATCTCAAAGACCCGTATATAAGAGCATTCCCCCCTGATTCAACGTGCCGTAGCACCGCTTCCTCCCACTCACTATCTGCTGTCGGAGGCGGAGTTATAAGTATGCGGCCGTTCCATAAATCCTGCCGTTCGGTCCTGACAAAATTTGTAGTGCTTACCACAGTGTTTAAAGGTAAACCGCAGTTGATTGCATTCCTTATAAAAACATCTCCGAAAAAAACCTCGTTAATCCGTCCCTGCTCCGGCTTTATCCAGTCATGATATTCATCAAATGGATAGAGCCACACCAGCGGACCGGGAGCATCGGGAGCATGTCTCAGCCCCTCTTTAATGTGGGGTATAACCTCGTCGGGAACCTGGTCAGGCATCTCCCCCATCGTATTGTCTACAGAAAGAAAATTTATCATTGATGGGGTATTGACCCTGCCCTCCCCATCTATGGTGGATACTGAAAGCGGTATATATATGTCGTAGGGTTCCCTTTCGTAGCGGTCAAGCCATGGTGAATTGAGCCACCAAGGGTCGTGGGTGTAAAAACGAAATTGAAAATCTTCGCCGGGCAGTTCCGCTATATGCGACATCCAGCCACACAACTCTATTCCAAAATCCCTGTTTATCGCCGCCCATGGTGAGTTAACCGGCGGGAAATTAATGTATCCCGCCCGATAAATCTGTTTCAGAGGCACCGCATCCGTTGCCAGGTCTAACCCTGTGGAGAGATTTGTTCCGCGCACCATTACCGGATAATCAGGACACTCCTGCCTGAATAACCGCCAGAATTCAAGAATCTCCCTTGCGATACGGTCTATTTTCTCCGGATAAAAGTTGCCCTTGTTAAAGATGTCTCCGAAATAACTCCATGGATAATTGCCAAACCCGAACCCGTTGGAAAGCCAGATAAAATCAAACCCCATGTCTTTTAAAAAATGCCGCGTCTGACGCCCGAAAAAAAGCCCGAAAGGTGTTTTATCAGGGATACCTTCAGGAAACCCGGCGTAAGAACGTTCATCCTTTTTCAAAACCGAGGCACAGGAAACGATATTTTTTTCGGGACCGAACCCCCCGCCGCAAACTTCGGGATGGCGTACATACTTAAAATCCGACTTCGCAAACTCGGGACCCGGGTCAAATGTGGCTCCGACTGAAATCTCTTTTTTCAACTCACCCGCACCGATTTTTTTAATCTGCTCAACAAGAGACAACAAAAATCCGTACGTCATCTCAGGGCAATCCTTTCTGTAGATACGGGGTTTTGTGCCCATCTGCCGTCCTTCAGGGTCTTTCCGGGCTCTATCCGCCGGTAATTCACGGTTAACGCATCCGATGTATCGTCCCCAGTCAAACTTCTCTTTCATACAGCCCGAATAGTCAAGTATTTCAGAACCGTCGCCGACCCACAACTGGACCGAAACGGTATCCGCTTCTTTCGCCAGAGAAAACCACTGCATAAACATCCTTCGGAGAGTTTTTTCGCAGTGCTCCGGAGATGTATCCCAGAAGGGTTTCAGACTCATCTCAAAGGTTACGTTTTTAAGCAGCATCTTTTATCTCCCGGGATATTAAAACACCTCCTATTTCTCCTGTCAAATTTTTCCTCCGTTGCTAATCTATGCATTATTTTTATACTGTACCACAGGCTCATCACGAAAAACTTGCATAAATGTGCAATTTCATGGTATAATAAAAAAGTACAGGAGATAATTATGAACTCTTTGAAAGAATTTTATAATAGGTTGTCTGCCAAGAAGAAGATAGTTTTGTGGGTAAGTCTGTTTTTTATTCTCTTTTCCATCGTCAGAATCATTGTGTGGCAGGCAGGAGGTGGAACCCCGGGACCGAGAGATTATGTAAAAAAACTTGCCAGTGACTCCCCCGAAGTAAAAAAGTTCGCAATATACGAGGTCGGTAGACTCAAGTTAGACTCTGCAGTATCCCCTCTCATAAAAATATTAAAGGAGGATGCAGACCCGTCAATGAAAAGAGCCGCCGCTACAAGTCTCGGGAAGATTAACATAGAACAACTTGTGGCACTACTCTGCGAAACAGACAAAAACATAAAATATACCGTAATGGAGATACTGATAAGACTTGACAGGACAAATGTTTCATACCTGATAGAGAGGTTCCCTGAAGAAGATACTGAAACCAAGATTGAAATGCTTTCTTATGTTGATTCCACATCAGGCATAGAGAATAAAGATACACTACTGGGAATTACAGAAGATACGAAAGAAGACGTGCAGGTTAGAGCAACGGCTTTACAAATGCTGGGGAAATATGATATAGATGCGGATACAGAAAGCAGACTGTGGAACCTTTATTACAATGACCCTGAAGACAGGATAAAAGAGATAGCATACAGGTTGGTAAAGGGGGAGGAGAAAAAATGATAAAAAATAAAGGATTTACTTTGATTGAATTACTGGTCGTTATAGCCATTATTTCTATGCTTGCAGGTCAGTTGTTACCGGCTCTTTCAACCGCAAGAGAAAAAGGAAGACAGGCAAACTGTATAAATAACCTGCATCAGTTCAGCCTCGCAATTGAAATGTACTACCAGGATTATGAAGACTATCCGCCGTGGCTCTCTGTTCTGTATCCGTCGTATTTAGATACTCCTGAAATCTTTATATGCCTGACCGATATGGACAGGGGTAAAACAGGACACGGTCATACATCTTATCCTGAAACAAATGATATACCACCCGACCAGATACCTGGTGGAGAGCCTTCTCCTGAACACACAGGAGGACTTGACGGTTTTGGCCAGCGCAATCCAGAGATAACCGCCAACAGTTATGTCTACGAATTCAGCCCCAATGAATGTAACTGGTTTATGGACAGCGGGAGGTCCGAGACAGAACTGGCACAGGCAAATTCCAACGGGGATGATTTCGTCTCCTGGAGAGAGGCAAAACTGTGGCAGGCATCTTCTGAGGAACACAGGGGGCAGGTGCCGATAGTAAGGTGTTTCTGGCACCATCTCAACCATGAACAGAAGGTGCTAAACCTCGCATACAGAGACTACAATGTATTTACCAGCGGTCCCGAGTGGGAGATTTCTTCCTATTGATGGTTTTTAAACCAGGCGAACGTTTTCCTTATCCCTACTTCTATCTCAACGGCAGGACGCCAGTCAGTCAAACGGATTATCTTCGCAGGAGATAGGCAACTTCTCTTTATCTCTCCTTTTCGCGGCTCAGCATATGTTTTGCTCAGGTTGAAACCTGAGGTTTTTCTCAGATAATCAAGGACCTGGTTAACACTCGTCTCTTTACCGGTCCCTACGTTGAAAATGCCATTTCCATCATTACCCATCACCGTTACGTTGGCGTTGACAACATCATCAATATAGACAAAATCTCTGGTCTGTTCCCCGTCTCCAAATATCACGGGTGTTCTTTTCTCCAGTATGTTGGTGGAAAATATTGCTATCACTCCTGCTTCTGCCTGAGCATTCTGTCTTGGTCCATAAACGTTACCGTATCTGAGTGCAGTAAATCTCAGGCTGTAAAACGCGGAGAAGTAAAAGAGGTATTTTTCCACTGCCAGTTTTGATATGCCGTAAGGACACAAGGGGAAAGATTCTACTGTTTCAGGTGTGGGCAAAATATCAGTTTCCCCGTAGATAACCCCGCCTGTTGACGCAAAGATGAACTTTTTTCTTCCCGGTACATTAAGGAAGTTTTTGATTATATTTACAGAACCGTTGATGTTTATATCGGTGTCCAGAAAAGGGTCTTCTTCCGATTTTCTGACGTTTATCTGGGCGGCAAGATGGAAAACAACCTCGGGTTGCTCCTTCTCAAATACCCCCCTGATATTTTTTGTATCACGTATATCAAGGTTATAAAATACTGCCTTCTTATTGAGGTTTTCAATACTGCCCGTAGAAAGGTTGTCTATTATAGAAACCCTATGTCCTCTCTCCAAAAGTTTATCCGTAAGATGGCTGCCGATAAACCCGCAGCCGCCTGTTACAAGTATGTTCATATTTAATCAACCAGAGCGATGTTTTTTACCCAGTCTATATTTTTTTTGTACCAGTCAACCGTTTTTTTTATCCCCTGTTCAAGTGTGGTTTCCGGACGCCAGTTAAGAAGATTTTCCGCATTGCTAATATCCGCCCATGTTGCAAAAATATCTGTCTTTTGAAACGGCTTAAGGTCCCTCACCGCTTTTTTGCCGAGTCCTTTCTCAATTAAAGATATCAGTTCGTTCAGAGAATAAGGATGGTTGCTCCCGAGATTTATCGTATTGAAGCCATCAATATCCAGTCCCCTTACAGTTCCCTCAGCAATATCCTCCACATATGTAAAATCCCTCCTCTGTGTACCGTCCCCATATATGGGTATGGGCTTTCCCTCATCTATCAGTTTTATAAACCTGAATATGCTCATATCGGGTCTTCCTGCTGGTCCGTATACGGTAAAATAACGAAAAACTGTAACGTTGATACCGTAAAGGTAATGATAGGTATAACAGGTCACCTCAGCGGATTTTTTTGAAGCCGCATAAGGAGAAATAGGTCTGTTAACCGCAAGGGTCTCGTTGAAAGGCATTTCTTCTCCTGCATAGATAGAGGAGGTTGACGACAGGATGAATTTTTTGATGTTGTTCTCTTTCGCTGCCTCAAGAAGATTGAGCGTGCCGATAAGGTTTGCCCTGAAGTACACAAACGGGTCTGTTATACTTGCCCGCACACCCGCCCTTGCCGCAAGATTGATTATTGCATCGGGAGAAAAATCCTTAACTATACCTTTTGTTTCAGGAGAAGATATATCCTGTTTAACAAAACTGAAGTTCCTGTATTCCTTCAATTGCGAAAGACGCCACTCTTTCAACCGCACGTCATAATAGTCATTAAGTTCATCAATACCCAGAACCTCGCATCCCTTTTCCTTAAGAAGTTTTTCTCCAACCCTGCTGGCTATGAACCCGCAGCATCCAGTCAAAAGTATTTTCTTCATATGTAACCCTTTACCCCCCGTTCCATGCCGGGGATGGAACGGGGATCAGTCTGTAAGGTTGTGGTCTGCAAAACTGTAGTACCGATTATCCCCTATTATTATATGGTCAAGAACCTTTACATTCAATGTCTCACCCGCCTTAACCAGCGTCTTTGTGAACTCTTTATCCTCCCTGCTGGGCTCCGGGTCCCCGGAAGGGTGATTATGAACACAAATAATTGAGGCAGCAAAGTTTTCCAGAGCATTCCGAAAAATTTCCTGTACAATAGGATTTGCCTGGTTTACCGTACCCTGTTCACCCTCCCATCTTTCCATAATCCTGTTTTTGGAATCCAGATAGAAGACAAAGAAGAGTTCATATTTCAAATCGCGCATCCTCGGCATTATATAATCTATCACATCCTCGGGTTTTGAAACTCTGGTTTTTTCCTCAAGCATCTCCTTTTCCCTGAATCTTCTCCCTATTTCAATGGCCGCCTTTATCTGGCATATTTTAGCATTCCCGAGCCCTTTGATATCCTTCCACTTCTTTATACTGGTATGGCTCATATTGCGGAACAAACCGAACTTCTGCATTATCCTTCTTGCCAGGTCAACGGCACTTGTCCCCTTCACCCCTGTTCTCAAAAGGATGGCAAGCAGTTCCGTATCAGTGAGCGTGTGTTCTCCAAACCTCAGCAGTTTCTCACGGGGCCGTTCATCATCAGGCCAGTTTTTTATTGAGTTTTCATAATTTTTCATTTTTTGCTTTCCTATACCCTGTTCCGAATACCATCTCTTTTATGCCAGCAGTGCGGAGATTATTCCAACCAGAAAAATTCCGTCAAACACACCTGCACCTCCTATGCTCATTACCCCGGGATATCCACCGAGATTGGGCAGATTAAGAATGTCGGCTCCTATGAGAACCCCCAGTACCCCGGAGATATAAGCCACAGGTATCTTGTTAGCCGGAGAGAAAAGAAATGCAAGAGCAACTGCTATGAGGGGGGGAATCAGAGTGGGTATCACAACCCCCATACCCGGCACCACCCTTGATATCTTAAAGGATACAATAACGGTTATTATTGTAGCAAATATAGTAGGAAGTACGGGGGCCTTCGGGAAAAGGTATGCACAGAGAAGTAAAGGGATTATGCATCCTCCAAGATTTATGGCGACAATCTGTTTTGTCTGGTCTACGGGTATCCCAAAGGGATTGAAATGAAAAAACGGCATAATTCTCTGCGGTGGAATGACAGTAGCTTCCCGTGTATATACCGGGATATTGATTAAACTTCCCGCAAGAGAAAGAAAAAATATCAAAAGTGCCATATGCGGGGAAAGCCCGATTTTACTCAGTGCAATCCGTATTATCTCTATCTGCACAATGAAGAAGAATAAAGGGAGAAGGAGGATAAGGATAAACAGGAGAAAAATGGAAATCGGCAGGAATATCATACCTGCTCCTTAATATCCTTGTAAACACCCACAGGAAAATATGCAGCCATTTTCGTAGTTATCCACTCCATTGACTCAGCAGGGCTCATCTTCCAGTTCGTCGGACAGGCGGAGAGAATCTCCACCATAGAAAATCCTTTTTTTTCAATCTGGTAGGTAAAAGCTTTTCTTATAGCCATCTTTGTCCTGACTATCCCCTTGACGTCGCCCAGTTCAGTCCTTTCAAGGTAGACACTCCCTCCAAGCGTGGAAAGTAATTCGCAAACCTTGATGGGGAATCCGTGATAAGAGGTATCTCTACCCTTCGTCGTGGTTGTTGTTTTCTGTCCCGGTAGTGTCGTTGGAGCCATCTGTCCTTTTGTCATCCCGAAATTGCCATTATTCACAAAAACAACCGTGAAGTTCTCACCTCTCGCGGCGGCATGTATGATTTCAGCAGTTCCTATTGCAGCCAGATCTCCGTCTCCCTGATAGGTAAAAACAATCCTGTCAGGAAGAGAACGTTTTATTCCCGTGGCTACAGCGGGAGGCCTGCCGTGCGCCGCTTCAGTGACGTCAAAATTAAAATAATCATATGCCAGAACAGCACAGCCAACAGGTGCAATACCTATGGTCTTTTCACGAATGCCAAGTTCATCAACAACCTCTGCTATAAGCCTGTGGATAACACCGTGTCCACAGCCGGGACAGTAGATGGTTATCTCTTTTGTCATACTCTCCGGTTTTTTATACAGAACCTTCATATTTTTTTCATCTCCTTCAAAATTTCCTCGGGTGTCGGCACTCCCCCCCCCGGCCTTCCATAGAAAAAAATCCTTGAATCGTTTTTCACCGCAATCTTTACATCATCCAGCATCTGTCCGCAGTTCATTTCAATAACGAGAACCTTTTTGACTTTTTTGACCATATTACTGAGGGCTTCGGATGGATAAGGCCAGAGGGTAACGGGTCTGAAAAGCCCCGCTCTGACACCCTCTTCTCTCGCCGTCCTGACAGCTTCATAACTTATTCTTGCTGCAGTACCAAAACTGACTACAAGTATATCTTCCATATCCGTACACATATAGGTGTTGTAAATCAACTCTTTTTCAGCAATCCTCTGGTATTTTCTTGCAAGTTTCCAGTTATGCGTCTCAAGAACCCCGGGGGTTAAAAAAAGCGATTTTATTGACCGGGGTTTTCTCCCTTTGCACCCTGTGAGTACCCAGTTTTTTTTCGGAAGTCTCTTTCTCACCTTGAGTATTCGTATAGACTCCAGCATCTGTGCAAGCATGCCGTCTGCAAGAACAAGCACCGGGGTTCTGTACCTGTCGGCAAGGTCAAAGGCATGATAGGTCAGGTCATGTATCTCCTGCACGCTCCACGGAGCAAGAACTATTGTTCTGTAGTCACCATGTCCGCCGCCCCTCGTTGACTGAAAATAGTCACCCTGGCTCGGTGTTATATCTCCGAGTCCCGGTCCGCCCCTGCTCATATTCACTATGACGGCAGGAAGTTCACAGCCGGCAAGATACGAAATACCCTCCTGTTTTAATGATATGCCAGGGGATGATGATGATGTCATTGCCCTCGCACCTGTCAGGGATGCGCCAAAAACCATGTTTATGGCGGCTACTTCGCTTTCCGCCTGTATAAAAACCCCTCCGGATTCAGGTACGCGGTCACTCATATATTCAGTAAATCTATTCTGCGGCGTTATGGGGTAACCTGCATAAAAACTGCATCCTGCACTGATTGCTCCTTCTCCAGAGGCCTCACAACCATTCATCATAACTCTTTTCATTCTTTTCTGCTCCACTGTCCGGTATCTGATTCAACCCATGTACCTGACGGAGAGTATTTCTGCATAACGCCAGCAAAAATCCTTTTAAACTTAGATTCCTCGCCCGGCGCAACGTTGTTTATCTTAATTAATTCATCCATCATTTTCATTCTTTCTTTATTCTCGTCTCTGACTATTTCTTTTACATCTCCTGCCAGTGAACTGTCTGACGGAAGATTTTTTATGACAACCCTGAAATCATTCGTTTCTCCTACGAACCCTTCTTTTTTAAAACTGTCCAGTTTCCCTCTCCATGTATCCATTTTCTCTTTCGCTGCCTTTATTGCAGGGGAATCCGTTTTTATATCTCTTCTCACCTCCACCTTTTCCTGTGCGTAAGCCGTCCTTGTAAAACTGATTTTTGGCAGGATACTCACAGGAGCGCTTTCGTCCGGAGGTGCCAGAAGGTCCTCAGCCGCCTTCTCTATTTTTTCTTCAGGAAACGTAACGTAAACATTCACAACCGCACATCCCACCATAAACAAAACCGCCAGAACAACAATCCCAAGAGTTTTTCTCATCTCTATCTCCTTTACCCCGAACTCTCACATATTAAGGTTCCCAAGCGAGGGGTTAATGATTCCCGTTCTTATTTTACCTCATCCTGTCAGATGTGACAATTGTATTTTAATACACACTCATTTGCATTCTTCCCAAAAAGAATTTAACATATTATATGATGAAAATAAAAAATAAAATACTTTTAGCCACGGAAATCTCTATCTTTGCGGTGATAACAATTGTGATGTTCTTTACCATTGCATGGATAGAACCCGTTACCCCAATAAAACACACTTTCAAGATAGTAATACCCTTTCTTCTTATTGCTTATTTCTTCCTTTTCATTGCCTTCAGAATTCTCAGTTATTACTACCTTCAACTTCTGCATCAGAAACACATCATAGAGAAACTTAACACCTCGTTTATCAGCCTGCACTCAAAGGTTAAAATGGATGATTTGTTGAAACAAAGCCTGGAAACCCTTATGGATTTTTTCAGTGGCTCTACAGGTATTATGCTGATTATAGATGAAAGAATTAAGGAATACGTATCAGGAGAGATTTTAACCCTCAATATAAACACCTTACAGGAAAACACAATTGCTAAAAACTCAGAGAAAAATCACCGTATGTTTACATTCTATCCTTCGGAGATTCCCAGAGACATAGATAAAAAAATACGAGAACTGCTGGATAGATATGATTTAAAAGAGTGCGGGGCCATAATAACTCTGCCTGTCTCAAGCAAGGATAAGATTGCGGCGGTTATTGTCATCGGGGTTCCTGTGAAACCCAAAAAGGGATTGGAGAAAAACCTTGAAGACATGAAAAACATTATGGACATTTTCCTCAGAAAACTTAATATAGAAATTGAAAACTCCATACTTCACGAGAAGATTAACGAGGCATCCATTACCGACCCACTTACAAAACTTTACAACAGAAGACATTTTAACATACGGGCTAAGGAGGAATTTGCAAAAGCAAAAAGAATGGGATTCCCTGTCTCTATCATGATTTCAGACCTGGACAACTTTAAAAACTACGTGGATACCTATGGACATCCAAAAGGTGACATTATCCTTGCAGAGGTTGCTTCCCTTATCAATAATATGATGAGAGAAAGTGATATAGTATGCAGGTTTGGTGGAGACGAATTCGCCTATTTACTGCCTTTTACTTCAAGCGTTGAAGCAACTACTCTTGCGGAGAGAATAAAGGAAAACGTATCCCACTACAACTTCCTGAAAAACGCGATTACCCAGTCAATACACTTAACATTGAGCATGGGTATCGCAAGTTTCCCCGAGCATGGAGAGACTGAACAGGAAATTATAAGTAAGGCCGATAATGCATTGTTCTTTTCAAAAAACAAAGGTAAAAACAGGATATCTATTTACAGTGAAGACAGTAGCAGTAAGTCATAAACCCCTAACCGTGAAAATGTAGCAGGAAAAATTCGGGGGAAAGGGAGGAATAAAATGGTTCATATTGATAAAATTCTGTCAGTGGTTGTTACCGGGTTAGCACTTCTTATGTTTATTCTGCTGGTAATACTTGCAAAGATTAATAGAAAAAAGATTGTTTTCCCCCTGATAATTTCAGTTGTATATACCTTTTTTGCAGGGTATTACCTTTACCTGAGTTACTTCATAAAAACTCCACTTTCCATTATGGAAACAGAAATAATTACACCGGAGGAAACGGTACAGGATATTTTACCGGAACCCCCGGTGATTGAAACTTTACAGCCGGATTTCTGGGTGGTCATACAGGCAGGGGAAAATATCTTAGAGGTCGCGCCGGAAGATGAAATAGAAATAAAAAAAAGAGGCAGGTTTAAGATAAAGGAGGTTAAATATTCTCAAACAAAGTCCGACGATATAAAAGCCGACCTCAAAGGCTTTGCAGGCAATAAACGTTTCAACGATGGACAGGACATAGGCTACTGGATAACCTATGACAGGATAATGCAACACTGGGCTATTGAAGGAGAGAAAGACAAGTTTGAAATTATCATTAAAAAAGACAAAGAACCAATAGGAAGTATATACGTAAAATTTATTGACTGACCACAATCGGAGAAAGACACTCAGTGAAAAGAAAGGGACTGATTATAAGTTTTGAAGGCCTTGACGGCTGCGGGAAAACAACACAGGCAAAATTGTTTTTTAAATACCTGAAAGAAAAAGGTATGGACGTTGTCCTGTTGAACGAACCCGGAGGGACATATATCGGAGAAAAAATACGCAATGTCCTTCTTGACAGAAAAAACAACATATGCCCGTTAACTGAATTGTTCTTATATATTGCCAGCCGTTTACAACTGGTAGGTGAGATGATAAAACCCAGAGTGCAAAAGGGAACTACGGTCATACTGGACAGATATATTGATTCCACCACAGCCTATCAGGGTTACGGCCGACAACTTCCTGTAAAATTTGTTGAACAGGTGCATAAAAGATTTATCGGCACTCTGGTGCCTGATATAACATTTATAATAGATGCCCCGGCAGAGAACCTTTTACCCATAATAAAAAAGAAAAAAAGGGACAGGATGGAAGGTGAGACAATTGAATTTCAGAAGAGAGTGAGAGAAGGCTACCTGACCATAGCAAAGAAACAATCAGGAAGAATACGGCTCATTAAAAGGAAAACGCAGGTGCAGACACACAAAGATGTTGTAAAAGAATGGGAGAGTTTTTTGTATGGACTTAAAAACCGCTCAGGAATTTCTCGTAAAAACGCACAAAAAAAATAAAATAGCCGGTGCATACATGATATATGGCGGCGATAAAAAACAAAGAAAGGAAATTGCCGTCTTCCTTTCAATGCTGCTTAACTGCAAAGATACTCCCCCCTGTGGGAAGTGCACCGTTTGCAAGCAGATAAAAAACAACCTTCACCCGGACACAAAATGGATTTTCCCATCCAAAAGTATTTTATCCATAGATGATGTACGATGGGTAAAAGAAGACATCTACCTCACTCCTTATTCAGGGGAAAAGAAACTGTATATCTTTGACATAGAGTATATGAAGGAAGAATCAGCAAATGCCCTGCTTAAGATTCTTGAGGAGCCCCCCACTTATGGAGTTCTGGTAATACAGAGCAGCAGCACAAACTTCTTTCTCCCCACAATACTGTCAAGATGCCAGAAAATCCGTCTTAATTATAAACTCCCTGAGGAAGACAAAGAGGATGAGTCAACACAAGAAGAATTTGCGGAGATGCTGACGATTGCAAAAAGTGGGAGGTTCTATGAGTATTTTAAACAGGTGGATGCCTTTTTAAAAGAGAAAGAGAGAGAAGAGGTTGAATCCTGGCTGGATAGAATTATTCTGTTTTACCGTGATGCGTACTTTAAAAAAACAGGACTACCCGGAGGTCTCACTGCAAATAAAAAATCAGAGAGTAAGGTTGTACCTGAAAATACAGTAAACTTCCTTGAGGTTATGGAAAAAATGCTGGAATTAAAAAGGGAGGTGCGGTATAATATAAATCTGAAACTCGGTTTTGATAACCTGTTTTTGTCAATAGCACAAACAGATTAACCGTAGAGTTCAGTATTTTAGATAGCCGAAGTGGCGGAACTGGCAGACGCGCAAGGTTCAGGACCTTGTGGTGGCAACACCGTTGGGGTTCGACTCCCCACTTCGGCATTTCTCTTCTCTGGAAGAACCACAACGGTGCAAAAGGGTATGGGAAAAAGAATTTTTCCCATGCTTACTGCTTTGGGGGGAGAACTATATCAGGAA
>CAYORP010000062.1:0-7402 GCA_964406415.1 uncultured bacterium | reverse complement strand
CAGGTACCCCACCCCGGGAAAAGAATCTCTTACACTGGCAATGGAAAGACCTGCTTCTGCCGCCACAAACTCTTTTCCTCGGACTTTTAATAGCCCTTCACGGCACAGCAGATGGTACTTTATACATATGGATGTCACGTTTCCTTGAAAGTGGCTCATTCCAAAAAGAAGTAATTCCACCGGGTATAGTGCTCTCAGCCTATGGACTATCTTATCTTTTGTCCCGCGGGATACTGGCAGTACTTCCTGACCGTTTCGGACGCAAAACATTTCTTGTATTTCCAGGGATTGTCGGAGGGAGTATATTGATAGCAGGATTACTATCGCGAAACTATATCCTTACAGCCGGCGGATATGTTTTCGGGGCATTCTGCTGGTCAGCCGAGTATCCGGCGATGGTCAGTACACTCATCCATAATGATAAAAAACGCTTCGGCTCTGCAATGGCTATATCCGGACTGCTCAATGGACTGTTGCTTTTTGTAACGATGAATCTTATAGGTCTGCTGGTTAAATACATTGACATTAAACATATGTGGAAGGTAATGCTTTTCCCAGCCTGTCTCTTTCCTCTTGTAGGCATCGGTGGACTGGCATGGCTTGTATTCTTCAATAAAAGTCCCCGTTGATCCATTACCCCCTTATAGTTGGTCGGAAAAAGCGGGTTCTGAAAAAAACTTGACAAAAAAAAATAGTGGGTGTTTAATATATGCCAAAGGGAGAAAATGGTATATTTTGGGGAATTCAGGGGGAAGGCTGATAAACAGGGAAGAATTGTTATCCCGGCAAAATTGAGAAGTTTGATTTCTACCGGAAAGAAAAGTCCTGTATATATTATCAAAGGGCTGGAAAACTGCCTTTTTCTTTTTTCTGAAAAGGAATGGAATAACCAGAGTACAAAACTTAAGGAATTGCCTTTCACAAGAGGGAATCCGCGAACGTTCACACGTCTCTTTTTTTCAGGAGCCTTCCAGTCAAACGTTGACAGACAGGGCAGAATCCTCATCCCATCACAACTTTTTGAATATGCAGGAATAAAAGAAAACATAGTTATTATCGGGGCTGGAACAAGAATTGAACTGTGGGATGAAGAAAGGTGGAAAAAGTATTATACGAATTCATTAAAAACATATGAGGAGATATCGGAAAAATTGATGGAACTGTAATGGCTCATTATCCTGTGATGAAAGAGGAGGTGTTGAAATATCTGAACATTAAAGAAGGCGGCATCTATATTGACGCAACTTGCGGACACGGAGGCCACAGTCTATGCATACTGGAAGCAGGAAAGAACATCACCCTCTATGGGCTGGACAAAGATATAGATGCCATTAAAGATGTCACAAATAAACTTTCCGGTTTTAAAAATTTCAGGGCAATACACTCAGGATATGAAAATCTGGACATTGTTCTGGAAAAGGAAGAAATTGTGAGAGTTGACGGAATTCTGATGGACCTCGGGTTCTCCAGCGACCAGATAGAAGACGGTGAAAGAGGATTCAGTTTTCAGTCTGAAGGACCTCTGGATATGAGATACGACAGAACCACTTCCCTGACTGCAGGAGAGATAATAAACAGGTGGAGCCGAAACGACCTTGTCTATCTGTTTGAAAACTGCGGAGAGATAAAAAGGGCAAAAAGGTTTGTTTCCACCCTTATTGAGCAGAGGAAGAAAAAAGAATTTGAAACGACAACCGAACTATCTGACTTTATAGTGAAATACTGCCGATACAGGGGAAGAATCCATCCCGCCACTAAATTCTTTATGGCCTTAAGGATAGCAGTGAATGATGAAGTAGAAACGATAAAACAGGGGCTTAAGAAAGCTACAGATGCGCTTAAAAGCAGTGGACGTCTTGTCGTGATTTCTTTCCATTCAATTGAAGACAGAATTGTAAAGCACTTCTTCAGAAGGGATGAAAGACTGATAGTCCTGACAAAAAAACCCGTGACGGCGGATGAAGAAGAATTGTCCGTCAACCCGGAAAGCAGAAGCGCAAAGTTGCGGGCATGTGAGAAACTGTAAACCCCTCACCCTGACCCTCTCCCCAAGGGGCGAGGGATGAAAATGAGGGATAAAACAGAATTAATATGAAGAAAAGTAGATGGTCGCTGTCAACTCTTGGGGTATCTTTGATTACACTCTGGATATTTCTGTGTATTTACGTATTTCTCTACTCCCAACTTATAGCCGTAGGGTATAAAATGGAGACAGCGAAGAAAAAATATGATGAACTGATGATGATAAACAAAAACTATAAGGCTGAAATTTTAAGTTTCTCATCACCAGAAAATCTTTTAAAGAAATCAAGACTATCCGGTATAGACCTGATAAGTCCGTCTGAGTGGTGTTATGTCTATATAAGGAATGATGAAACGGGAGAAAGGTTCAATGATACCGCCGAGGCAGGAACGCAATAAAGACGCTTTTGAAGTGAGATTGTCGGGAGCAAGAATTATTTTTTTATCGCTTTTTATCATAGTTTTTTCCTACCTTTTGAAAATTCAGGTCTTCAGTTCTGCAGAAGAAAATACCGGGAGATATGAAAAAATAGAGATTCCGGTTCCCAGAGGTACCATCTATGACAGAAATGGTGTGGTTCTCGCAATGAGTGTTCCCTTATACTCGCTCTATCTGGATTCTTGGGAAATAAAACATACGGAAAAGAGAGAACCTGCTTACTCAGAAAGACTGAAAACAGAACTCATTTCCATCCTTGACGTTAAACCCGCCGAGATTGAAGAAAAAATCAGCCAGAAATATCCGCTGATTAAAAAGGAACTTTCGGTAGATGAGTACGCAAAAATAAAGTCGGCAAACCTTCCGGGAACAGTTTTTTACCAGAATTACAAACGTGTCTACCCCAATGATACCCTTGCCTGTCATATAACTGGCTTTTCAGGAACGGATGGCAAGGGTCTGGAAGGAATAGAACTTCACTATGACAGTTTACTCCGGGGAGAAAAAGGCATCTCACTTGTTCTGAAAGACGGTTCCGGTAATCTCGTACATTCCATAGAAAAAACTCTTGTACCGCCGAAGCAGGGAAAAGACCTTTATCTGACAATAGATTCAAGTATCCAGTTTATGGTTGAGGAAGAAATAAAAGCAGTCTACGACAGGTACAATGCCTCAAGCGTTTCCGCCATAGTTGTTGACTATGAAACAGGAGAAATACTATCTCTGGCAAACCTGCCCAACTATAATCCGAATTCTCCCGAGTCTTTCAGTGTATCAGACAGAAGAAACAGGGCTGTTACAGACCTTTTTGAGCCGGGTTCAACCTTCAAGATAGTAACGGCAGCAGCGGTTATTGAAGAAAGAACCTTCTCACCCGAAGACACCGTATACTGTGAAAAAGGAAAGTGGTTCGTCAGAAATCACTATTTGAGAGACGTACATTCTTTTGAAAAACTCACCGTAAGGGAGGTTGTTGAAAAGTCCAGCAATATAGGTACCGTTAAAATAGCTATGGAACTGGGTGAACAAAAATTATATGACTACTGTGTACGTTTTGGTTTCGGTGCAACTACCGGAATTGACCTGCCTGGTGAAATAAGCGGCATTCTGAGACCCCTTAACAACTGGTCGGGCTATTCAATCACTGCGGTCCCTATAGGACAGGAGGTGGGAATTAACGCCTTACAGGGGATAAGGGCTATGGCTGCAATTGCCAATGGCGGTTATCTGATAAATCCGCATATACTAAAATGTATTAAGGGACAGGACAAAACGATTTTTAACCACAAGGGGACAAATAAACAAAAGGTACTCTCTGAAAATACCTGCGAAATCCTTAAGAACATTCTTGAAAAGGTCACGTCTTCTTCAGGAACAGCCCCTCTTGCACACATATCAGGATACAGCATCTCAGGTAAGACAGGAACCGCTCAGAAGATTGTTGACGGCAGGTATTCAAAAAGCAGATATGTTGCATCTTTCATAGGTTTTCTAAATAATCCTGAAGCGAAACTGCTTATTCTCGTTAAGGTTGATGAGCCAAAACCGATTTACTACGGAGGTCTCGTGGCTGCGCCCGTATTCCGAAATATCCTCTGGAGAACGTTACAGCACAAAAGTATTCCACCTTCGGAAATTCAGGGTAACAATAAAATAGTGATGAGAACAGAATAATGAAAGCGAGAGAACTGACTAAACATATTGACTTCAAAAAAACACAGAATCTTAATGACCTTGAGGTAAAGGGGATTGCATATAATTCCCGTATGGTAAAGGAAAACTTTGTGTTTATTGCACTTAAAGGAAGTTCAGCAGACGGACACCAGTTTATAAATGATGCTGTCGCACGGGGAGCCAAGACAATTATCGTAATGAAAAAAAGTTCCGTACTACCTTCAGACGTTGGTGAAATAGTTGTTGAGGATACAAGAAAAGCACTGCATACGCTTGCATCGGTCTTTTACGGTGAGCCCACAAAAAAAATAAAACTCGCAGGTATCACGGGAACAAATGGTAAAACCACAACCGCCTTTATTCTTAAAAAAATCCTTGAATCAGCAGGCAACAAATGCGGGCTTATAGGTACAATCTCTTATCAGGTGGGGGAACGCGTTATCAGTTCAATAAACACCACCCCGGAATCCCTTGACCTGCAGAAAATGTTTTCCGACATGCTTGAAGAGGAATGTAAATGGGCGGTTATGGAGGTTTCTTCACACGGGATAGCCCAGGGAAGAATATCAAAAATTCATTTTGACGCCGCGCTTTTTACAAACGCAGCATCTCATGAACACCTTGATTATCACAAAACTTTCAGAAGGTATCTGGAGGCAAAAATAAAATTTTTCAGCCTCTATTTCAGGGACAGTGAGAAAAAGGACAAAACCGGAATAATCAACGCAGACGACCCTTATTCAAGACATTTTATAAAAGCACTCCGAAAAAACTCAATAAATTGCATTACATTCGGCAGCGGGAAAGCAGATATAAAACTTGTTGAATACAGGATACAAAAAGATGGGAATTTTATTACCACTGAGATTGAAGGCAAAAAAGAAGATTTTTATACAAATATTCGGGGACTGGGGAATGTTTATAATACCCTTGCAGGTATTGCCTTTGCCCGGTCCCAGAACATATCTATGGATGTGGTAAGAGGCGCATTGAAAGAAATCTCTTCGGTCCCGGGCAGGTTTGAGTCCGTAAATGAGGGACAGCCGTTTGAAGTTATTGTTGACTATGCACACACGCACCACGCACTGCAAAACCTGTTAAAATCGTTGAAGGAACTTAAGCCCCGGCACATTATACTTGTTTTCGGATGTGGTGGAGACAGGGATAAAAGTAAACGCCCTCTTATGGGGAGGGTTGCTTCCAGGATGGCAGATATAGTTTTTATCACATCGGACAACCCGCGTTCCGAGGACCCCGAAGATATAATACGGGACATAGAAAGAGGCGTGCCTTTCTACCTGCGGAGGAAATACGTCTCCATACCCGACAGAAAACAGGCAATTAAAGAGGCAATATCAATAGCCGGAGAGGGTGACTGTGTTGTCATAGCAGGCAAGGGACATGAAACGTTCCAGATACTGAAAAACACAACCATTCCATTTGACGATAGAGAGGAAGCGAGAAAATCAATACGGCTGACAGACCTGTGAGATGGAACCGATAAAAATATCCAGAATAATAAGTTGGTGCAAAGGAAAGGTAAGGGATAAGAAACTTCTTAACCTTCATTGCAGTGGAATCTCCATAGACACGCGGACAATTAAAAAAGGAGAGATTTTTATCGCCATCAAGGGCGAAAACTTTGACGGGCACGACTTTCTGGATGCGGCCGTAAAAAAAGGAGCTGTTGCCGTTATATCCGCAGGGAAAAAGGCAAATAAAGACAGAAGAACGATAACTGTCAAAGAGACTCAAAAGGCACTGGGTGATATAGCGAAAGGTTACAGAAAACAGTTTAATGCTTATGTAATAGCAGTGACAGGCAGTGATGGGAAAACAACCACTAAAGAATTTATAAAAAAGTCCCTCGCTGCAAAATATAATGTAAAAGGAACGGAAGGTAACCTTAACAATCACATAGGACTTCCTCTTTCAATATTCAGCATTGACCATAAAACAGATTTTTGTGTGCTTGAGATGGGAATGAGCGGAAAAGGTGAACTCAGTTATCTTGGAGAAATTGCAAGGCCGCAGACAGGAATAATAACAAACATAGCATCCGCACACTTCGGGTCTTTTAAAAACGGGATGGAAATTGCACAGGTAAAATCCGAACTTATCTATGAATTAAGCGGAGAAAAACTCTGTCTACTCAACTATGACTGCAGATTTTTTGACTTTCTGAAGGAAAAAGCGGGTCACTCAAAAATATTGAGTTTCGGGCTGAAGAAGGGAGCGGACGTCAGAGGGATTATTAAGGAAGAGGGTAATGAGTTTTTCTCCTTCGTTGTTGAAGACAGACAACAAGACTTCAGGATAAATTTCTGGAACCCAGCAATCATTTATCCTGCCCTTGCCGCCTTTGCGTTAAACGAAAGATTCAACATCAGTCCTGCACAAACTGCGGAAGTTTTTGCAGACATAAGACCTCTGAATGGAAGGGGTTTTATTCACAAAACGGGCGGCTTAACCGTTATAGACGAGACCTATAATGCAAACCCGAACTCTGTCAGAGCAGCACTTCACAGTTTAAGCAGAAAAAAGTTCAAAAGGAAAATTGCAGTTCTGGGAGACATGGCGGAACTGGGGAGATTATCCTCCATCTTCCACCGTAACACTGGTCTTCTCCTCAAAAAACTGGATATAGACAGGGTAATTACATTAGGTGTAAAAAGCAAAATCATTTCAGAAATATCAGGTAAAGAGCACAAACACTTTGAAGATATAGAAAAACTGACCCGATATATATCAGGTATCGCAAAAAAAGGAGATGCTTTTCTTGTAAAAGGTTCAAGAGTAATGCAGATGGAACGTATCGTCAAATATATTTGCAGTTAAGAGGAGGTTGAATGCTATACAAAATCTTATACAGTTTTACGGAATACTGGTTCGGATTCAATATATTCAGATACGTAACGGTAAGGACGGTATTTGCCACATTAACGTCATTATTCATTCTTATAATTTTCGGGGCGAAAATAATTGCTGGACTGAAACATCTGTGTCATCCCAATATGCTCAATTTCAGACAGGACAGCAAAGAAAAGACACCTACGATGGGCGGGCTCTTGATACTTGGAAGTTTACTCATCTCTGTCTTTTTATGGACAGACCTGCAAAACGTTTATGTATTGCTTCTCATACTACTCTCCGTCTGGCTGGCTCTTTTCGGGTTCTGGGATGATTACATAAAACTGCGGCAGAAAAGCCACAAAGGACTCAGACCTCTTGTAAAGATACTCGGACAGACCGGTATAGGATTTATCG
>CAYORP010000061.1:0-3013 GCA_964406415.1 uncultured bacterium | reverse complement strand
TTTAACTTTTCTCCTGACACGACACTTTCAGAGAGGGGGCAAGCCCCCTCCTGATCGTCCCGAAAACCGCTTCGGGACTGTGCTCCCCCAGACGTGAGGTAGTCCCTCCCTCACTCTCCCTCAGTGTGCTGTGTCTCGTTTTCTAATGTAAAGGTCTGTTAGGGACAGCACACTATATCCTTTTTACAGGATATCTCCGCAGTGAGCCAATTTCAGGTAGTTTTCCAACAAGAGGTTTTAAATAATCAATAAAGTCTGATGTAACATTATTACCATCCCTGTTAATAAATTTCGCAGGCATATTTCTTGTATTCTTTGCAATCCTATTGAGCCCTACAAGTTGAAAATAGGCGCTGTATTTTTTACCGGGTTTTCTCTTTATGGCTATAGAGCCATCCAGATTACTGGATACTGCATATTTTACAGCCAGTCTTCCTACTTCATACGCTTCCTTTACGTCCACGTCCGAGAATATACCGGGAAAAGACCGCTGGAGATATCCGAAAGTATCCGCTCTTACCCTACCAACCTTTAAATTTTTCTTTATCATTCCCGTGAGTAAATCACCCAGCACACCCGTTCCACTTAACTGAACATTACCATGCATATCCACTTCACTGGTGTACTTTGAGGCAATTGCCTCACCATTCTCATCAGAAATTCCTTCTGATACTGTTATGAGACATCTGCCAAGTTTTGAATAGACCCTTTTCACATCCTTGAGAAACTTATCTTTTGTAAACGGTTTTTCAGGGAAATATATAAGATGTGGTCCGTCCTCTTTATTCACCCTTGCAAGTGCCGATGCAGCAACAAGGAAACCTGCATGTCTTCCCATAACAACATCTATTTTAACACCGGGTAATGACACATTATCCAGGTTGTCCCCCATAACAGCCATTGCCACAAACTTTGCCGCACTTGCGTAACCAGGTGTATGGTCGCTTTCTAAAAGGTCGTTATCAATGGTTTTCGGAATGTGGAAACATCTGAACTCATAGTTTACTTTTTTTGCACTTTCATTCAGGATATTTGCAGTTTCGGCAGAATCGTTTCCTCCAATATAAAAGAAAAAACGCACGTCGTACTTCTGAAGTATTTTAAAAATTTCCTTGCACTCCTGTTCGCTGGGTTTCTTTCTGACACTGCCAAGTGCTGAGCATGGAGTGAATGCCACCTTTTTAAGTACTGCAGGCGTCTCTCTTCTGAGGTCAATAAACCTTTCTTCCATCACGCCTTTTATACCGTTGAGAGAACCGTAGATACCTTTGATACGGCTGTGCTTTTTTGCCTCCATAAGTGCTCCTATAAGACTTTGATTAATCACCACCGTAGGTCCTCCACTCTGTGCAATCATCATATTACCGGTCATCCCTTTTCCCATTTTTTCCTCCTAACCGTATAAAACATTTATTTAAATTCTTATAGTTGCTATTTCCCCCTTTGAAAAAGGGGGATGAAGGGGGATTTTACTCCAAAATCCACCCTGGCCCTCCTTCACTAAAGGAGGGAATCAGATTCGTTAATGAGTATACCACAAATACGCCGTAACTTAAATTTGACATTTTAGACTCCTGAAATTATTATTGGATATATAGTGATGGGCATAGATTATGGAAAAAGCGACGGTAAGAACCACTAAACGGAATGAATTTCTGGAAATAACCGGGATTGTTAACAGTGTAATCAGAAAAACAGGTGTAAAGAATGGCATATGCCATATATTTGTTCCTCATACAACCTGCGGCCTTACAATTAATGAAAATGCTGACCCTTCCGTAAAAGCAGACATTATTGCAAAACTGGAACAACTGGTGCCGGTAAATGGTAATTACAGTCATTTTGAAGGCAATTCTGACGCGCACATAAAGTCCAGCATATTGGGACATTCTCTCTCAGTATTTATTGAAAATGGTTCACTCTGTCTCGGTACCTGGCAGGGTGTTTTCTTATGTGAATTTGATGGCCCGAGGACAAGACAGGTATGGCTCAGAATAATGTATTAAAAGCGAAGGTACAGATGACCTGGTCTGCTTCGCAAAACAAAGATGCCCAACAAAGATTTTTACGTAATATCTGAAGATAAATCGTATACAAGTATCCGCAAAAATGTTTATATATCCTTCAGTCGTGCCCTTAAAGCAGTACGCTCATCGGGTTCAATACTGAATAAAAGCATTGTATTCCTGCCAGGCAGACATTTCATACTCAATCCTGTTGTATTGAAACCAGCAGATTCAGGAATATCCATTACATCCGCTGAAAAAGATTCTGTCTCCCTATTTGGAGGTATACCGGTAGAAGGATGGAAAAAAGACGGCAAAAACTGGTATCTGCAACTACCTCCTTCAGGAATATGGAACTTCAGGTCAATCATTGTAAACGGGAAAATGGTTTTCGCCTCAAGGTATCCTTTGAAAGGGACATTTAAACATTTAAACGAGTTCAATATTCCGTGGATGTCTACTACCGAAGGTGGGTGGAAACGCAAACCAACAAAAGAAGAACTCACCAAGATGAAATACCGTAAGACTGACCTGCAGGATATTAATCTGCAGGATGCAGAAATAACTGTCTATCACCAATGGGATGCATCCAGAACAGGTATTGCAGAGGTTGACACAGAATCTTCCATTCTGTTTTTCGCATCCCCGCTGATACATCCGGCAGGTGCTTTCGGTGTAAGAAGATATGTTCTGTGGAACGTTAAGGAATCTCTTTTTCCTGGATGCTGGTACTTTAACAGAAGGCAATTGAGATTGTACTATCGCCCTCTAAACGAAGAAGATATGACAACTGCACAGACCATTATTCCCACCGCTGAATCATTAATCGTTTCAAAAGGTGACAATAAACACCGTGTAAAAGATATATCCATAAAGAACCTGTCAATTTCAGCCACAGGTGACTCTTTGATGCGTGGGGAATTTGGTACACGTAACTATTCGGCTGCCATTAACTTTAAATTTGCGGAAGGTTTATCACTCAAGAATATTTCCATAGCAAATATATC
>CAYORP010000060.1:0-3959 GCA_964406415.1 uncultured bacterium | reverse complement strand
CTGTCATTGCGAGGAATGAGATTCCTTCGCCTGTCATTGCGAGGAATGAGATTCCTTCGCCTGTCATTGCGAGGAATGCTTCAAATGACGAAGCAATCTCAATGACAGTCTCGGAACAGGCTGCGCAATCTCAATGACAGACTCGGAACAGGCTCCGCAATCTCAATGACAGAGAGTGTCAGATTGCCACGTACAATACGCTGGCACCGACAAAGAACGTCGGTTCGGGGTAAAGGAGAAAACAATGTCAAAAGAACTGAAGATAGGAGTGATAGGTGCAGGAGGAAGAGGAAATCTTGCGGCTAATGCGCACAAGCCCGAAGAAGGAGTATATCTTGTTGCCGGAGCGGATATAAAAGAAGAAACGCTTTTCAAGTTTAAGGAAAAATACGGTCCGGATACTTTTATTACAACAGACTACAGAAAGTTGATTGAAAAAGGAGAAATAGATGCGGTATTCGTAACCTCTCCTGATTTCTTGCATGAAGAACATGCCGTTGCCGCTCTCAAATCTGGTAAAGATGTGTACCTGGAAAAGCCTATGGCCATTACAGTTCAAGGATGCGACAGGATACTTGAAACCGCTTTCCGCCTTAAAAGGAAGGTATACGTAGGACACAATATGAGACATATGAGTTTTGTGAAGAAAATGAAGGAACTTATTGATGAAGGGCGCATCGGAGAGGTTAAAGCCGGATGGTGCAGGCACTTCGTCGCCTACGGAGGAGATGCATATTTCAAAGACTGGCACGCTGAACAAAGTAAATCCACAAGTCTTCTCCTGCAAAAGGGAGCACACGACATAGACGTTCTCCACTGGCTCTGCAAAGGATACACAAAACGGGTAACAGCAATGGGTGGACTGACCTTATACGACAGAATAACAGACAGGCACGACCCTTCAGAGCGCGGAGACGCAACCTTCGTAATGGAAAACTGGCCTCCCCTGTCACAGAAAGGATTGAACCCTGTTATAGATGTTGAGGATGTAAGTATGATGCTTATGAATCTGGACAATGGAGTCTTTGCATCTTACCAGCAGTGTCACTATACACCTGACGCATGGAGAAACTATACCATCATAGGAACTGAAGGACGGATTGAAAACTTTGGTGACAGTCCCGGTCAAACCTTCATAAGACTATGGAACAAAAGGTATGGGTACAACCCCTGCGGTGACGAGAATCATTTCGTACCGCCAGTTACTGGAGGACACGGTGGAGCAGACCCCAGCATAGTAAGAGAATTTATAGATTACGTGCGTGAAGGCAAAAAAATAACCACCTCTGCCGTTGCAGCACGTTACAGCGTTGCGGCAGGATACTATGCCGCCCAGTCTTTACGTAATAGGAACATCTCTTATGACATACCACCAGTCCCAGAAGAGATAAATAATTATTTTACCAAGGATGTCACAACTTAGCGTGGGTGGAATACTTATGAGTAGAAAAAAAAAGATTGTTCCGGGTATTGATGATAGAAAATTCTGGGAAACCCTGCAAAAATCCGAAAGGTTCAAACCGATTGCAGAACGGTTACTTAAAGATACAATAAAATCTGAGTCTGCTGATATATCCCCCTTAAAGGCAAGCTGGTTCCTCCAGTTTGAAAGAACAGGCAACAGGTCATTTTTTGAAGAAAGAGTTTTTAAAAGAAGAAAACTTTTTAGTAATCTTGTCTTATCCGAGTGTATTGAAAATAAAGGCAGGTTCCTCAATCCTATAACAGACTACATCTGGGCAATCTGTGAAGAAAGCACATGGACATTGCCCGCCCATGAAGAGTCTGCCCATTCTTACGGAAAGGGGCTGCCTGACATTGAAAAACCTACTGTTGCCCTTTTTTCAGGTGCAACAGCAATGGAACTTGCAATAACACACTACATTCTTGGAGAAAAAATTCACGCAATGTGCAGAACAAGGATTGAACACGAGGCTAAGAGAAGAATTATTGAACCGTTTCTTACGCGCGATTTCGGATGGATGAAAAACAAAAACAACTGGAATCCTGTATGCAATAACTCTGTCCTCTGGTCAGCCATACTGCTTCTGAATGATAAACAAAAAGTGTCACGTATTATAAACAGGGTTCTAAAGAATTTGTCTTTATACATCGGCGGTTTTGATGCAGATGGAGGCACAAGTGAAGGCATAAACTACTGGAACTATGGGTTTTCAAGATACATTATGGCAGCACATATCCTTGAAAAGTATACCAATGGTGAAATAAATCTTTTTAACGACCCGCTCTTAAAAAAAATAGCACGGTTTCCTATGTATGTTGAACTGAGTCCCAGTTATTTTATCAATTTTGCTGACGCTTCCTCGCATACGAATATTGACCAATCACTCTTGTTGTTCCTTTCTAAGAAATTAAGGATTCAAGAACTCAGTATTTTCGCAGAACATTTCGGCCAGTCTCTTTCTCTGCTTAACCTCTACCAGATAAACGAGACCCTGAAAATAAGAGCCAGAACCTCCCGCAGGTCACTCTACAAAAAAAGTTTCTACTTCAGGGGAATGGAATGGCTGATATCAAGAAAGAATACTGAGGATAAAACTGGACTTGTTTTTGCGGCAAAGTGCGGGAATAACGGGGAGATGCATAACCACAATGACGTGGGCAGTTTTATCCTGCACTATAAAGGTGAAACATTTATATCTGACGCAGGTGCACCGGTTTATACAAAACAGACCTTCAGCGAACGCCGGTATGAATTATTTCCCTGCTCTTCTGCCTGTCATTCTGTACCGGTAATTAACAGGATTTTTCAAAGTCCTGGCATAAAATACGAAGGCAGGGTTTTAAAACACAGGGATGGGACCAAACAGGACATATTTAAAATGGATATCGGCAAAGCATATCCTGAAAATACAGGTCTAACGCATCTTATAAGAACCTTTATTTTTGATAGAGAAGGAAAGGGACAGCTCAGCCTGAAAGATGAATTTTTATTTAAAAAGTCCTCATCTATACAGGAGGTTTTTATCACATTCCTTGATGTAAAAAAATCAGACAGGGGATATATTGTAATACAGGGTAGAATAGGAAATCTTAAGATAAAATGTGAACAAAAAGATGTTGACATAAAAATTGAAAAAATCTCAACAAAAAAAATCGGAATAAGAGAGCACTTCGCTCTTGCGGGGAAAAAAGAGAGATGCATAAATAGAATAATCTTTACTCCGGTTGGGAAAAACCGCAGATTCTCCTTTGACTTCCAATTCATCCCCTTATGATTTTGCAAATACCTTGTTTCTGCAATATAATAGTGTTAGATGATTTGAAAACTGAATTTTGCTTCTCGGTTTTCTAATGCTCTGTAAATATTCCATGAATACTTAAACATGGGTGGCGGAGCCGAGATACATCATTTTCCCAGGGTTTGCACTCCCTGACTCGCTGGTACCGAGACCGTGCGGTAAATACCCCCTTCCCCCCATTGCAAAAGGGGGATTAAGAGGGGATTTGGATAGCACAACTGTTCTATTTCTACCCTCTTGGGGAGAGGATGCATGGTGAGGGGTCCCCGGAGTTTCCCTCTCCACTTGGGGGAGGGTCAGGGTGAGGGGTGCTTGAAAGTTTAGTGTAAC
Source organism: uncultured bacterium (assembly GCA_964406415.1). Classification (GTDB taxonomy): domain Bacteria; phylum Ratteibacteria; class UBA8468; order B48-G9; family JAFGKM01; genus JAFGKM01. Next base: position 366 of record CAYORP010000060.1, on the reverse strand, counting down.
TGTTCAGATTAGCCGGGGTGGCGGAATGGCAGACGCAACGGACTTAAAATCCGTTGGGTATCACTCCCCGTGAGGGTTCAAATCCCTCCCTCGGCACTTACTCCCCCAACGGTTTTCACGGTTTCATGCATTTCTCAGTTTCCTCTGTTATCCCCAAAGTGTGACGTATGTGTGACGTAAACATCCTTTGGCTTATTTAACTTTTTCATTTCTTCTGCAATATCGCTGAGACTGAAGGACAGATACCTTGCTGTCAGGTGTGGCAATTTATGTCCCATCAGATACTCAGCCAAGGTTGGATTACAATTTGCCCACCGTAACCTTGTAAAGAAAGTTCTTCTCAGGTCGTGGAAGGTAAGGTCATGC
>CAYORP010000059.1:0-3104 GCA_964406415.1 uncultured bacterium | reverse complement strand
CGGGGATAAAGGCAAACGAGGTGGTTAAGAAATTTTATGAGTATGGGGATAAACTCGGTGTAAGTAAAAATATGCTCTACGGTCCCTGTCACGGACTGGGAATGATGGAGGTGGAAAGGCCCTGGATGGAATCGCACTCTGACTATCTGCTTAAAGAAAATATGACCTTCCAGGTAGATACCTTTCTCTACTGCCAGGACTATGGACTAAGGTGGGAAAACGGTGTGGTGATGACAAAGGATGGAGTAAAACCGTTCTCTGACAAATTGAACAAAATACTTGAACTGTAGATAATATCCCTCTCCTCTCCCCCTCATCCTAAACCTTCTCCCCAAAAGGGAGAAGGGAAAGGAGAGAAATGGGGAGAGGATTAAGGTGAGGGGGAAGTCAGGAGGATACCATGAAATACGAGATGCTCTTTGCGGAACAGTTGAGAGAAGCAATCAAAAAGAACACCCCTGCTGTATTGCCTGTCGGGGTACTGGAGTATCATTCTGAACACGCAGTATTCGGGGTTGATACACTGCTTATCGTTAAAGCCCTTGAAATTATTGAAAAGGAGATGGATATTATAATACTGCCTCCTTTTTATTATGGCGCAGGCAGTTATGCGGTTGAGCCACCTGAAAACTATGGGACGGTTCACGTGCCCGGACAAACGCTACACCCTTTTGCAAAAGACCTTTTCAAGGGTCTTCTCAGGATAGGGTTGAAAAACATCCATACATTTATCCACCATCAGAGTGAAAACTTTTTTGCCGGGATGCCCACAGACCTTGCCTTCAGGTTAGCCGCACGGGAAGCAATCTTTGAATACCTTGAGAAGGAACGGGGAGAAGGATGGTGGGGTAGGGAAGAGATGAAAGATTATATGGCGCAGCATCTGAAAGGGACTGACCCGTTCAACTGGATAAAGGTACACCCGTTTATGGATACTGAGACACAAAAAAAGTTCCCCATAGACCATGCAGGTAAACAGGAGACATCTTTAATGCTCGCCTTTTGCCCTGAAGGCGTGGATATGAAAAGATTTTCAGAGGGAAAATGGTACAGTGCCGGTGCAAAAAAAGCCAGTCTGGAATATGGAAACGCCGCAAAAGATATGATACTTGCCGGGATGAAAAAAATTCTGCAGGGATGAGACATTTAACCTGACAGGAGAGAGACTGCGCGGACAGTTCCTATAATTCCTATCAGCACCACGAGAATGACCGTAATCCTGGCAAATTTCTCCTCAGGCAGGATGTTCTTCACCCTGATGCCCAGCATCGCTCCTGCCAGGGCAGGCAAAATACCGAACAGCACTATTTTAAGGTTGAGCGGGGTGAAGAGACCGTTTATAAAATAGAGAGAGTTACCGACAATTCCATTGAAGGCAAAACAACCTATCAGCGTAGCCCTGAATTCATCTTTCTTAAGCCCGATTGCCATCATAAGGAAGATAAGGGGAGGGCCTCCCATTGCTGCCGTACCTGAAAGTAGTCCGCTTATAATTCCGGCGGTGACAAACGTGGTTTTTGTTTCCCTGATGTCGGGCTTGAACCCGAAAAGGAAAAGTATGCCGAGCACAAAGGTTACAACAGATATCAAAAGTCTTATAACATCCTGGTCAAGATATTTTAAGGCAGATACCCCGACAGGCAGTCCTATAAACGAGCCTATTACTATTCTGGACACCTTCTTCCACCTTACTTTTTTCCGTCCCTCAACAAGCATTATCAAATTCAGCAAATAAACAACCAGGGAAAGAACAGGAACTATGAACCTCGGTTCGTAAAACATCGTCAAAAGCGGAACGGCAAAAAGACCGCCGCCGAAACCCCCGAGCGCCTGCACAAATAAAGCCAGAAAAAAAATCACATAGGTCATTTTTTATTTTTGTATCATAGGTTATCCGGGAAAGGGCACACCGTTTAGATAGATTCCCAGGAGAAAGGGATTGCCGTTTTTATCAAGGGAGACCTCCGCATAGTCATTGTCGCTCCACCTTATATTTCCGCCGCTCCTTTTCGGTATAAAATAACTTTCAATCCCGTAGGTTATTTCTATAAGGTCATTACCACCTTTAACAACCCCCCTGATAAAAACTCCATCGGAAGGTTTTTCCCTGCTTGCTTTTTCCCCTGCTTTTACTGTCCATATCTTGGAGTGGGCCTTTTTCCCAAGCGGCACATAGACTATATCTCCTGCTACAGGAACAAAGCCAAATTCAGATACCCTTATACGGGAAATATCAGGATAGTCAAGGGAAAGATAGTCTCCTCTTAAAGGGGTTGCCGGGTCAAACTGGCCTATCTTCAGGAAGACATTTAGCCCCTGCGTGCGGCTTTTGTGATACAGGGTTAACGCCGAAAGAATAGCCAGTTGCAGGAAAACGGCCAGAAAGAACTTTGTGTTCCAGGTTACATTTTTCACTTTTCATCTCCTGAAATTTTCTGGAGAGAGAACCTTCTTCCCTTTTCCATAAAATACCCGGTTATAAACAACAGTATGCCGCCGCCGATGAAAAAGAGACCCTTGTTCAAAAAGTCAAAATATGAAAAATACTTGAAAATCAGGAAGAGGAAAATAAACAAAACGCCAAGGTTAATCAGGATGCTTTCCTTCCTGTGGTAACCGAGCAACAGAATCCATAAGAGTTGAAGGAAAGAGAGTATGTTTAAAAATACAGCCCAGATAACCCCCGCATTGTTAAAAGAACTTCCTATTGTGCTTCCCTTATGTCCGTATGAGTTGAAAAGGGTCGGGACCTTTATAAAAATCAGGACTGTAAACAGGGCAAAAAGTAAAATTAGCGGTATGAGTTCCGCATAAGGTAAAAGAACCCTTTGCCGTGAAACTGCAGAGAAAAGGAAGAGAGAAAGGGATAAAAGAACCAGCAGGATAACGAAAACTGTAAGTGGTTGGGATAGAAGGAGAGTACCTGTCTTCTGGTTGCCTTCAACAAGAGAGATGCCATACCTAGTTGAAAGGATAAAAAGAAAGGCAGAAAGCATTGTTATGCCTATAAAATTCAGCACCATACCGGTCTGTCGCCAGTCTTTCCTGTTCTCAAGAATCCTTCCGTAAAGATAAAAAATAACTATGATGAAGTAGAGACCGCT
>CAYORP010000058.1:0-4140 GCA_964406415.1 uncultured bacterium | reverse complement strand
TGAAGATTGAAAAGGCAAAAAAGAGCAAGAACCAATGCCACACAATCAGAAATGGTATGAAATTCCTTTTATCAGGAAGTGTCACTGCAGTAGCCGGCGGTTCTTCTCCTTTAATGTACTGTGCTATTGTCGTTATTGCATTGTAGATTCCATCATAGTATTTATTCTCCCTGAATCTGGGAGCCATTACATTCCTGATTATTCTGCCGCAGACCGCATCCGGAAGTACCGGCTCAACTCCGTAACCTGTTTCTATTCTTATCTTCCTATCACCGAGGCTGACCAGTATCAGTACGCCATTGTCCTTACCTTTTTTGCCTATGCCCCATCCATTGAAAATTTCATTGGCATATCCCTCTATATCTCTGCCTTCAAGGCTTTGTATGATAACTACGGCGATTTCAGCAGAGGTCTCCTTTTCAATGGTTGCAGACAGAGTTTCCAGTACAGTCTTTTGCTGTTCCGAAAGTATAACCGTATAGTCATTTATAAAACCTGCGGGTTCTAACTTTGATGTTTGAGAAGAACCAGAAACGAAATAAAGTAAAACCAGAGGTAGTATGAGGGAGACACGGATTTTTCTCATATCTTAATTATACCAGATTTCAAAATCCCCTTCCAAAAATGGTATAATAATACAAGATTTACCCTATAACAAATGATAACGGGAGGGTAATTATGCAATACAGGAATCTTGGACAGTCGGATATAAAGGCATCGGTTGTAGGACTTGGCACCTGGGCTATAGGTGGTTGGATGTGGGGTGGTACGGAGGAAAAAATGTCAATAGATGCTATCAGAACCGCGATTGATTCGGGGATAAATCTTATTGATACAGCCCCTGTATACGGATTCGGCATTTCAGAGGAGATTGTGGGAAAGGCGATAAAAGGTATACGTAACAGTGTGGTACTTGCGACCAAGTGCGGGCTGGTATGGGATAGGGAAGAGGGAGAGTTCCATTTCAGGTCGGATGAGAAAACAATCCGCAGGGATACAGGTGATATAAAGGTATTCAAATATCTTTCTCCGGTATCCGTGAGGTCTGAGATTGAAATGAGCCTGCGTCGTCTCGGGACAGACCATATAGACCTGTATCAGACACACTGGCAGGATGCAACCACACCTGTTGAAGATACGATGAATGAACTGTTGAAACTGAAACAACAGGGTAAAATAAGGGCGATAGGTGTGAGTAATGTCACGGTTGAGCATCTTGATAAATACAGGAAGGTGGGACCTCTTGATTCAGACCAGGAAAGTTACAGCATGCTGAACAGAAAACATGAAAAAGACCTTCTGCCCTACTGCGAGAAAAACAACATAGGTTTTCTTGCTTACTCTCCACTGGCACAGGGATTACTGACGGGCAAGGTTTCTCCTGACAGGGTTTTTGAGGATGGGGACCAGAGAAAAGACAGACCGGGTTTCAGCAGGGAAAACAGAATTAAGGTTTTAAAAATGCTCGGTGAATTTGCACCTTTTACTGAAAAATATAAGGCTACAACCACGCAGATTGTGATTGCCTGGACGTTTTACCAGAGGGGCTGTAGCCATGCACTCGTGGGTGCACGCAGACCTCAGCAGGCTGTTGAAAATGCCGGAGCAGGCGATATAACCCTTGGTAAAGAAGATATTGCGGAGATGGACAGAATAATTAAAAGGTATGAAGGCGTTTAAATTCAGAGATTTTTTTTATGAACATTCTGCATTCCTGTTCAACACTGCCTTTAGTGAGAACCGCTGATATTGCAGCGACAGAATTGGCTCCTGCCTCCATAACAGAATAAAGGTTTTCAAGATTTATCCCGCCTATTGCTACAATGGGTATTCCTGTGCGTTTCTTGATATCCCGAATCAGATGCAGTCCAGCCTGTTTTCCGGCATCCTTCTTTGTCTTTGTCGCGAATATCGGTGAAGCACCCAGATAGTCCGCACCGAGATTTTCCGCAATAAGTGCCTCTTTCACGTTATGCACGGTTATGCCTATTATTTTGTGTTTTCCCAGTAGCCGTCTTGCCTGGTCATAGGGTAGGTCGTCCTGGCCTAAATGTACCCCGTCTGCATCAACGGCAAGGGCGATGTCAACCCTGTCGTTTACAATAAAAATTGCCTTTCTCCTGCAGAGTTTTTTTATCAGGGATGCCTCCTGGAAGATTTCCCTCGCAGACCTGTCTTTTTCACGGTACTGCACTATTTTCACCCCTGCTTTTAAGGCAGATTTTACGTCATCAAGAACGTTTTTCCCTGTCAGTGTTGAGTCCGTCACAAAGTAAAAGTCAATCTCACTCAGTTTCATTGAAGTTTGTCCAGACGTTCAAGTTTTTCAATCTCCTGTTCATTAAGATTGTACAGGGCATCGTAAAAGTTCTGTTTGAATGTTCCGGGACCGGCTGAGTGTTTTGCGGCAATTTCTCCCGCAATACCGAAGACAACCAGCGCGGCAGCAGCTGCTCTTGCATGGTCTTTTTCAACCGCGGCGAAGGCCCCGATGACTGAGGTTACCATACATCCTGTGCCCACGATGTTTCCCATCATGGCATCTCCGTTATTACACAGATAAAGAGAGGTTCCGTCGGTTATAATATCCTGCTTTCCTGTTATGACGACCGTTGCTTCCTTTTGCTGTGCAAGTTTTCTGGCTATCTCTTGCAGGTTCCCCTCAACCTTCACTGCTTCAACCCCTTTGGTGTAAACATCCATCCCTGAAATTTTTGCGATTTCCGATGCATTACCTTTTATAATATCAATACGCAGTTCTTTAAGAAGTTCTGCGGTCTTATCATCCCTGAGTTTTGTCGCACCTGTTCCAACCGCGTCAAGAATAATTGGAATCTTTTTTGCATTTGCCGCCAACCCTGCGATTTTCATTGCTTCAACCAATGTAGGAGTAAGCGTCCCTATATTGAGTACGAGAGCAGAGGCAAGGACTGCCATATCCGCGGCCTCCTCTTCCGCATGTGCCATAACAGGTAGTGCCCCGACGGTCCTCACAACGTTGGCACAGTCATAGATGGTAACCCAGTTGGTTATGTGGTGTATCAGGGGTTTCTGTTCCCTTACTTTTTGCAGTATTTTAAATGTCTCTCCCATAAGATTTCCCTCCCGGTTTATTATACCTGAGATTTCCTTCCCATATTTCTCATACTTTAGAGTTTGAAAAGTCCCTTGAATCCAAGGAACGCGAGGCTCATAAGGCCTGCGGATATCAGTGCTATAGGTATCCCCTTGAATATCGCAGGTATCGGGGATGTGTCAATGCGTTCCCGCATAGATGCAAAAACGACTATAACGAAGCAGTAGCCTGCGGAAATCCCCAGTGTAAAGACGAGGTTTTGTATGAAGGAAAATTTGTAGTCAATGCCCAGAAATGCCGCAGCCAGTATTGCGCAGTTGGTTGTTATTAACGGCAGGTAGATACCAAATGCCTTATAGAGAGCAGGGAGTTTTTTCCTTATGATTATCTCCTCAAACTGGACGAAAGACGCTATTGTTAATATGAAGGTAACAGTTCTCAGATATTCCAGCCTGAAGGGCAGAAGGAGATAGGTATATACAGCCCAACTGATACTGCATGCCATAACCGTAACGAATATCACCGCCATGCCCATACCAATAGAGGATTTAATGTTATTTGAAATACCGAAAAACGAACAGAGTCCGAGAAACCTTATTAAAAGGATGTTGTTGACAACAAAGGCTGAAAGAAAAATAAGTCCGAGGTTTTCATTTAACATTTTTCTGAAGCCTCCTTTCAATACCGTTTTTCAGTGCTACTAAAAAACCCATGACAAGAAATGCCCCGGGCGGCATAATCATTATGAGGAAGGGTGTGTAATTTTCACCCAGCACGTTTATTCCCATAAACGTTCCCTGTCCGAGCAGTTCCCTGATAACAGATATAACAAATATGGCTATGGTAAAGCCCAGACCCATGCCCAGTCCGTCAAGGGCGGAGTTGATGATATTGTTTTTTGAGGCAAAGGCTTCGGCTCTCCCCAGTATTATGCAGTTTACCACCATAAGCGGCAGGTAAACACCGAGGTTTTTGTGCAGTTGTGGTGAAAATGCTGCCAGAGAATAGTCAACGACAGTAACAAATGTGGCTATTATAACGATGAAAACAGGGATTCTTACGTG
>CAYORP010000057.1:0-3124 GCA_964406415.1 uncultured bacterium | reverse complement strand
TATGCGAGAAAAAAAACAAAGGGCGAAAAACTGTTAGGATGTTTTTACGGTTATTCTTTATGGAAAACAGGGATGTTGAATGCCATCCATCCGGAAGGACACTGTGCTTTATCAAGGTTATTAAACTCTTCCGATATAGACTTTGTCACAGGCATTACCACTTACTGGAAACGGGCGCTCGGTGACCCCGGAAATTATATGCTGCCTGTTGCATCAGTTTCACTGCACGGCAAACTTCACTGGAATGAAGACGACCTCAGAACCCATTTAGTACTTTCAGACAAGAATGTCTGGGCAACGCCTGCGGCAGGAGTGCCTTTGAACGAAACTGGTTCTGTGAATATCTACCGCAGGCAGTTCTGCCGCAAACTGGCGGATAACAGCCAGACATGGTATTTTGATATTGTAAAAGGAATGTACAATTCATCAGGAATACTGGAAGAGTTTAAACGGCAGTGCCGAATAGCGGAAGATTTATCGGATGCCGATATGTCATCCTGTGCGGAAGTCGCCTGTATTGTCTCTCAACTAACCCCAGTCTATCACCGTCAGTATCACGGCACGCTTCACCAGCACAGAGATAAGGTTTCAGACCTGTTATGCGACAGGATAACGGAAGGGTTGTATCGTGCAGGTGTTCCAATAGACTGGTATCTGTCTTCAGACCTGGCAAAAACAGATTTTTCAAGATACAGGGTAATATATTTTTTCAATCAGGTGGTAGCCACAGAGAAAGAAAGAATAGCCATAGAACAACTGAAAAACGGAGGAAAAACTCTTGTTTTCCTATGGTCTCCGGGCTTCCTCAACGAAAAATCTTAGGGGACAGATTTGTCAGCAGAATTAACAGGAATAAAAATGTCTGAAGAAATTTTGAGAGGCCCTGCCAGAGTTAAAATAACAGATTTCACCACCCCCGTAACCAGTGAATTATCCACAATAAAATCTATCGGTACGGATATGGTATATTCACCTTTGCTGGCAATAGACGATGCAGATGCTCATATATTCGGAAGATACGAGTGGAACAATGCTCCCGCATCAGCATATAAAAAATTCCCTGAGTGGACATCTGTAGTACTTGGTACTTGTACATCAGAATATGAACTTTTGCGGGCTATCTTCCGTCAGGCAGGATGTACAATACGGTGTGAAACCGGTGACATTATTATGGAGAACGATACGGTATTCGCGGTACACTCCTGTCATAGCGGACCATTAGTCTTCAGACTGCCTCCTGACTGCCGGGGTTTAAAGGATATTTATTCTGGAAATACGTTTATGGTAAGCAATGGATTTGTCCATACAGGATATGCCAAAAGCAAAGGAGATACACGGCTCTTTCGCAAAATAAAGAAGAACCGCCTAAAATAAAAATGGATTTTCTAATATACAGCAGATTTTTACAAGTGAACGGTTTTAATACTAGGCATTTTATTATGTTTCAATCCAGATAGGACTGCTCCATGCCATCTCCCCGTCCTGTCTTGTTACCCTTACATAGTAATAACCCTTTTCAATATCCCTGTCTTCCATGCTAATATCCGCTGTTCTCTCGCCAACCTCTGCCTTTTTAAAAACTTCTCCGTTTTTAATGACCTCTACCGCCGCCACTGGCACCTCGCTTGCAGCAAAGATTTTAAGGGGCAGAGTCTCTTCAGTGCTGCATTTCAACGTTGAACCCATCGGTTTACCTGAGACTGAAAAGTTAAGGATAATCCTGACATTGCTGGAAGCATAAACCGCCCTTTCTCGCAGTGCCTGAAAGATTTTTTCCCTGGTCAGACCGGAGGCCCAGATGCCGGTAATCCCCTGTCTGTAAAGGTTCCTGTATTCTGAAGGTTGTTTTTGAAGCGAGTGAAGTTCATCACCCGGCCTGCCGTCATGGATGTCCCCACCGCCCACAAAACCGAACCTGTAACCTCTTCCGAGAGCATCTATAACATGCTGACCGTCTTTTTCGCCTCCGAGTGTATTTATGGGACGGGGGTTACCTTTTTTTGCCGGCATCTCACTGTTACCCCATACAGAATATATCTCAACCAGTCTTTCAACGTCAGGGTTATGTCCGTTTGACCAGTCCACACCCATTGTAACGTTAGCGGAATGGTGCGGGATAACTAGTGCCCTGTGCCTTTTTGCTTCTTCGTACAATTCTTTTAGCGTTGAAGGATTTTCGGTCCTCAGTATGGGACCTCCTTTATCCGGATAATAAATGTTTCTGTGTCCGAGTTTGTGGTTCGTCCACTCCTGTCCGACGAGCGTTACAAACTCCCCGTCCCGGTTAAAGTCATTTGTTACCAGTTGAAAATACTCCCACTGCCTGTCTGTTATCCAGTCTGTATGGTCTGAAATCGCAAAAACATCCAGAAAGGACTCTTCTTTTGCAAAGGTATAAAGTTCTTCGGGACACCTCAGCCCGTCACTGAAAAAAGTCTGTGAATGTAAATCCGCCCAGTAAAGTTTCAACGGCGAAGGTTTTTCAGTGACAAGAGTTGCATTACTGACAGATTCCACGCCCGTCTTTTTATCCCTTATCTTTATAAACTTCACTCCCGGGGTGGAAAAACTTATGCCTGAAATCCTGAAAAATGCACGTCTGTCTCCTTTGCAGGAAGAAGACGGTTCTGATATAGAATATTCCGAAGGGCCTTCATACCCCGCGCCTCCCTCTATGGAAATAGTCCCTCCCCACTCTTTCATAACATTGTCCATATATGCGATACCGCGCGGGGAAAGATTGTACACCCCCTCCAGACCAGGCGGCTTTCCTTTAAAACACTTCCAGCCCACAGTGTAAGGCTCTGTCAGTACCTTCCCTTTCAGGACAAATTCTTCACCTGCACTTACGACAGACGGCACAACAAGATAAAACCCTTTTATTTCCATTGTCCCTCCTGAATTATTAGAAGTTCTGCAGCCAGCGACGAAGTGAGTCCTGCTAGTGTCGTGTCCCATAAATCTCTTTACTTTTAACTTTTCTCCTGACACGACACTTTCAGAGAGGGGGTAAGCCCCCTCCTGTTCGTCCCGAAAACCGCTTCGGGACTGTGCTCCCCCAGACGTGAGGTAGTACCTCCCTCACTCTCCCTCAGTGTGCTGTGTCTCGTTTCCTAATGTAAAG
>CAYORP010000056.1:0-19049 GCA_964406415.1 uncultured bacterium | reverse complement strand
GTACGTGTATAAGAAATACGTAGACATCTTTACAAGTAATAATGACAAATAAATTGCCATTCCTCACGGAAAATCGTACAATGTCTGCAGCGTAAAGCACTTAGCCCGTGTAGCTCAGCGGCAGAGCAGCGCATTCGTAATGCGCGGGTCGACGGTTCGAGTCCGTCCATGGGCTCTAACTTCTTTATCAGAATGATATATATCAGGGAAATACTGCTTTAAAGGGAGCCACCCACACCTATATTCCAATGGAAGAACCCACAACCGGTTAAAAGCAGGAGTACAAAACAAACCACGATTAGAAACCATAATTCAATTTTCATATTCATAAGTCTTTTCCCGATGTTCGCTGAAAAACATAACTTAGATTCTATCATTACTGCACTCGCATATCAAGATTCACGTCTTACAGTTCAGCCGGGAAAGAATTCAGGTAACCAGCGGTTGATTATTTTTTTTCAACCTTCTCCGCAGCACATCAGTTCGTCTCCGCCAACTTCCATGATTTAGAGAGAATTAACCCCATGTTCCACCTTCCACCAGCCCTTTTCCTTCCGCATCGGGATTGAAATTTTCATAATTTCGCCGGTGGACTTATTACTGCCAGTTGCAATAACAGTTGCGGTATCTCCGCTCACGTTTGTACTGGAGACGTAAGTCTGCCCTTTGCGGAAGATTGCATAGGTTGTTATCCATCGGTCGACAGCAAAGCCAGCGGCCTGCTCAAACGTTGTTTCCGATTTGCCCGTGTGCCTGCCAAATATATCGTCCACTTCTCTCTTGACATACTCAACGGCCGCAAGTTTCTTGAGCAGCACCTCATCGCGGTTGTCAAGACCCGCTATGAGGAGTCGCGCGACCTCCTGAGAGGTGCTATCCTTTGTAATCTTTATCCCGTATGCGGATATCTCTTCAGGGAGGGTAATTACTGCGGGGACTTCGGTTTCTGGCTGCCTTCTGCAGGCTGAAACAAGCAAAAGTAGAAGCAAAACTGGCAGGATTCGTTTCGTCTTGCACATCTGTTCCTCCATTTCGTAAAAATTGCTGCAGAAAGAAATCACCTTGAATGTTGCATCTTCAGCAAAGATTCCGCAGGCAAAAATGATTATAATGCAATTTAATCACATTTACATTAATTTAAAAAAATCGCAACGTGGGCATTGCCAGTCTGTATTACTGGGGCGCATAGGATGTGTCTCATTATCAAGGTGTCTTGAACCGCCGAAATTATGGTAGATGTGACATTCATTATCAAAAGCATCCTTAGAGTTTGTGGTATAACTTGCTTTAAACAAGGTATATTGTAAACTTTTTCCTATCCACTGGGTAAGGCAACTTCTTAAATCATTGTCATCTCTACCCACATATTTAACTACGAAAAGATTTTTTTCATTAATATAGCCAAGAGTAAAATTACCTGGTGCAATACGTTGAAAATTTTTATTGATAGTCTCTATATCAAACTTGTAAGGTCCAGCCAGTCCATCTTTAGGCATATTTCAACCTCCTTCACTTTTTCTCTCTTCTTGACCCTTCATATTTATTATACCCATTTATTGAAAAGAAGTGAAGGAAATTGATTTTATCGTTTTTTCGTGATATCCTTATCTCATATCGGCGGGAGAAATCAGAGTTTCCTCCCGAAGAGTTTGTAAGAGATAAGAGGTATTATGATGAATAGATTGACTGTTTTTCTTGTATCTTTGACTGTAGTTTTACTTACTGGATGTAGAACTGCTCACTACTCATATTATCCTATGTATGACCCGGCAATAGTTCAATCAGATGAACAAACTGCCCAGCAGGAATATATAAGGAATACTTTACAGTGGCAGCAGGACCAGCAAAACAGAGACAGACTCATCAACAACAACAGGATTAAGAAAAGAAGGTTTCTCTGGTGGCTGTGGTGAACAGGTGAACTCAACGGTATGGCAGTTAAAAACCGATAAAATATGCCTCCATCTCCTTAGAGATAATATATAATTTGATATCCCGTTTACTTGCCAGTATTGTTCTGGTAAAATCAAGGACAACCCTGATTCTGCACCTTTCCCATATAATGAGATAATTGTTTCCGATATTTAACTTTGCTGTAGGATTACCTACCCATGCGGTTACAGATTTTTCCAGTTCGTTTCTATTTGTACTGCCAAGTGATTCTATTACAACGCCGTAAAACCTTTCTTCCTGAAAAAGATAGATAATTTCTTTAATATCTGCATAACCAATTTTAAGATTGTCCTTTTCATTCACATATCCATTTCCTGACCATTCCTTCAGATAGTAAAAAGCAGGATGGTGTCCGATGTTATCAAAAACATCCTCATATTTTGAAAAATCCAGAGCACCTATACTCTTCAAGGTTGTTATTTCCGATAGTTCCTGTCCCCATCTTATTCCTCTGAATCCAGTTGGGTCCGGACACAGCCAGTCCTGGAGGTCTGTTTCCGCACTAAGATATGCAATGTTTAATACTACTGTCAGACAAATAAGAAGCAGAAGTATTTTTTTCATAATAATCTCCTCCCTTAAACGTTGATGGAAAGTAAATATAACTTTCCGCTATGTTAATATCTTAACTGTCTGTATACAAAAAATCAAGATTTTATTTGTACTCTCATACAATTTTTGTCCGTTACTGTTTTTGTTTTACTGCTGAAGTTTGATATAATACTCAAAAGGGGTTTAAATAACAGAGAGGTATAAAAATGATAGCAACGACAGTAGAAATCTATGTCAGGGAAGACAGAATTGGAGATTTTGTTGAGGCCACAATAAAGAACCACAGTGCATCTATTAAGGAACAGGGTAACCTCAGATTTGATGTATTGCAAAGTATGGATGACCCTGCACGTTTCACTCTTTATGAAGTTTATGAATCTGAAGAAGATGCTGCTGTACACAAAAAGACCGAACATTATCTGAAATGGCGGGAGATTGTAGAGGGTATGATGGTTAAACCGCGCAGGGGTATCCCTCACAGGGTTATAGCCCCACAGGAGAAATCCCTCTGGCGGTAAATTTTTTAAAATAATTGGTATTCTACACGGAAAATTTCCAAAAATGGAGGCAGTCTATGGATAATATACTTATAGGGAAGGGTAAGAAATCCGTTTCTCTTCTTGCCAGATATGGTAATCGCCATGGGTTAATATCAGGAGCTACAGGTACAGGAAAGACTGTTTCTCTCATGGTGCTTGCAGAGGGTTTTTCACGTTTGGGTGTGCCTGTATTCATAGCAGATGTAAAAGGTGATGTTGCGGGACTTTCAGTGCCGGGTACCACCAGTGAGAAAATCCAGCAGCGTGTTGCGCAAATAGAGATGATAAATTACGTCAACGAGGCAAGTCCTGTTATGTTCTGGGATATATATGGCAGGTTCGGTCATCCTGTCCGCACAACTATCAGTGAAATAGGGCCGGTTCTTCTCGGAAGAATGCTTGAACTTAACGATACGCAGGTCGGGATACTTGAAATAGTTTTTAAACTGGCTGATGACCAAGGTCTGTTATTGCTTGACATTGACGATTTACGTTCGCTGCTTGCTTTTGTCCTGGATAATCGCGAGGAAGTTTCTAAACAGTACGGACTGGTAAGCACACAGCCGGTTGCTGTCATTCAGCGTGCTTTATTGTCTCTTGAGAGGGAAGGAGGAATATCTTTTTTTGGAGAGCCAGCCCTTGAAATTAACGATTTATTACGTACTGACCTGAGCGGACGTGGTATTATTAATATTCTTTCCGCGGACCAACTTATCCTGAAGCCAAGACTGTATTCAAGTTTTTTGTTATGGCTGCTGTCCGAGTTGTTTGAGAATCTGCCTGAGGTAGGTGACCTTGACAGACCAAAGCAGGTCTTCTTTTTTGATGAGGCGCACCTGTTGTTTGATGATGCGCCGTCAATGCTGAGACAGCGGGTTGAGCAGGTTGTGCGTCTTATCCGCTCCAAAGGCATTGGTGTATATTTCTGCTCTCAGTTTCCTGATGACGTACCTGATGAGATACTCGGTCAACTCGGAAATCGCATACAGCATGCACTCAGGGCTTATACGCCACGGGACCTTAAGGCTGTGAAAACAGCGGCAGAAACTTTTGCTGTCAATCCTGAAATTAATGTTGCCGGGGTTATATCTCAACTCAGTGTTGGTGAGGCACTTGTTTCAACCCTGCAGGATAAGGGTGTACCAATGCCCGTTGAACGTACTTTGATTTGTCCTCCGCGCTGCAGGATGGGGAGTATTACTTCTGAAGAACGTAATACAGTGATATCACGCAGTCCTGTTACAGGTAAATATAATGTAGCCGTGAACAGAGACTCTGCTTACGAAATTCTCAGCCGGCGGGCGCTGGAAAAGAAATCGTCCGAGGTGGGTTCAAATAACACTGCAGTTAAGAAAACGGCTGAACGAGGCATGGTTGGGGATTTAATCTGGGGCACCAGACGTCGCCAGGGTATGGTGGAAGCACTGGCGAAACAGACCGCCCGCACTGTTGGTAATGAAATAGGCCGTAAGATAATCCGCGGGGTTCTTGGAAATATGCTGGGAGGAACAAGCCGTAGATAATTGATTGCGTTCTCTAAATATCAGCCAGAGCAGTCAATACCTCTCTCATTTCTCTGCAGTGGTCTCCCTCCCAGTAAACTCTTTTACATCTTGGGCACTGCTGAAATTTATCCTTATGTATGTACACGTATTCCGGTACAAGATTCACCACATCTTTTTTTTCTTTTTTTTCGAGAAGAACGTTACATAGTGAGCATCTTGTGAAGAGAAGTTCAGGATTTATTATGATTGATAGTTTCTTTTTTGCTTCTTGCAACTGTTTCAGAGTTCCTTCCTCCTCAATAAAGACAACGATTTCGGGGTTGTTTTGATATAATTTTCTCTCTCTTGTTAAAATAATCCTTCCTTCTTTACGGGCAGTCCACAATATTTCCTCTTTATTGTGCGTATTAAAATAGAGGGTATCATAGCCCATCAATCTGAACCATTTAGCCAGATTTCCAAGCATACCATCAGTGATATAAGACATTTTGTGCCTCTACGGTGGTATTATTTTACCTGTTAAAGTAGATAATTTAAATAAAAAATTTGTTAAAACCGGTAAAAAGATATAAGATAAATGGAGTAGAGACTGTGGAATTCTATCCATAACATTATATTAAGACAGGGAAGGTGATAATGATGGGTATAAAAAGGTCAGAGGTAAAAAAGAAGGTTTTGATGGTGATTGCGCAGGAGAAATTTCGCGATGAGGAACTGGCCACTCCGAGAAAAGTTTTTTTGAATAACGGATTCAGTGTTGTTATAGGGAGTGAATCTCTTGAAGAAGCAGTTGGTAAACTCGGGGCAAGGGTTAAACCTGATGTGGAGATTTCGAAGGTAAATTTTCTGGATTTTGATGCTGTTGTCGTGGTAGGCGGTCCCGGTTCAAGAGATTATCTATGGGACAATAATATTTTGCACAAGGGTCTGGTGGACCTCTGTGCTGAGGGCAGGGTGGTTTCTGCGATATGTATTTCTCCTGTTGTACTTGCCAGGGCGGGTGTTTTGAAAGGCAAAAGCGCAACGGTTTTCCCTGATAATGAGGCGATAGCAGAGTTGAAAAAGTCAGGAGTGGATTATAAGAATCAGGACGTTGTTGTTGAGAATAATGTTGTTACCGGAAGGGACCCGCAGGCAGCAGAAAGGTTTGCCCGCGAGATTGTTAATATACTTAACAGGGAGGAGGTATAATGGACAGCCAAAAGATTCTGGAATCTTTGAAAAAGGTATCTGCTGATTGCGACAAGTCTATTGAGAAAGGCTTCGGGCCGGATTTAAATATTCTAACTATCAAAAAGCAGATAGACGATATTGCTGCAATGGTGGGTGAAGAGGAAAGCAGAATGGTCAAGCCAGAGCCATCTCCTTCGGTTGAGATGAAGGGAGAATCAAAACAACAGGAGAAAACCGAGGGTGAAACCCCGGAAAAAGGGGAAGAGAAGATTAAGGTGGAAGGGTCAACCGATAATCTGTCTGGCAGGATAGATGAACTTTCAAAGGAAGTGACCGAAAAGAAAAAAACAGTGTCAGATGAAGGCAAGGCAGAAGGTACTCCTGAAGTAAAAAAGGAAGAGCAGAAAAAAGATGAACCATCCGGGAAACTTCCCTCTTCTGTACAAGAACCAGCGAAGATTCTTAAACAGAGCAGTTCGGTGACCGAAAAGCCTGCTGGCAGCGATAAAACATAAACACTTAAAATGCCTGCATACATGCTATGGATGTCAATAGACCTAACCTTGTGATAAGCAGATGTTTTCTTGAACCTGTCAGGTATAATGGCGTTAAGAAACCCAGCATTCTTGTGGAGAGACTTAAAGATTACATAAATTTCATATCTGTATGTCCCGAGATGGAGATAGGGCTTGGAGTTCCTCGCTCACCTGTTAATCTTATACAGAAAGGCAGCGAAGTCCATATGGTTCAGCATAAAACTGAAAAGGATTTTACCCAAAAGATGCTGAATTTCAGTTCACATTTCCTTAAGAATTTAAAGGATATAGATGGATTTATCCTTAAGTCAAGGTCGCCTTCCTGCGGTATATCAGCAGTAAAAATATTTGACTCAATGGAAAAAAAGGTTGTCCATAAAGGTAAAGGATTATTTGCTGGAATGGTAAGAGAAAAATATCCTTTTCTGCTTGTTGAGAGTGAGGGCCGGCTTTTGGACCCGGATATAAGAGAAAATTTCCTGACTGCAATATTTGCTCTATCTGAATTACGCAGTAAAAATAAAGACATTACTTCACATGGTAAACTGGTAAAATTTCATACATCTTTCAAGTTTCTGTTTATGGCTTTTTCACAGAACAAAATGAAGATTATGGGAAAGGTTGTCGCAAACCATAACAGACTGCCATTTTCTCTGGTTATGGAGCAGTATGAAAGAGAATTTAAAGAGATATTAACCAGAAAATCTAACAGAAAAAACCACATAAACGTCCTGCAGCATATTTTTGGTTACTTCTCTCCTGAATTGACTTCAGATGAAAGGAAACGATTTCTTTTTCTCCTGCAAAAATATAAAGATAGAAATATTCAACTGAGTTTTTTGCGTGAGATATTGAGAGTTTACAATGCAAGGATGGGCGAGGGGTATCTTATAGGGCAAAGATATTTCAATCCCTATCCTGATGAACTGCAGTGGTTTTGAAAAAGAGGATAGGGGATAGAAAAGAAATGAAAAACAAAAAAAAGAAGGTATGTTTTCTTATTCCAAACAATAAGAATACCTTGAGGATGTTTGCCGGGGAAGATATTGACAGACTGCGAAAGTCTGCCGAGGTATCAATCTGGGACGGTTTGTCTGACAAGAAAACCTTTCTGTCAGGGGCAGA
Organism: uncultured bacterium; assembly: GCA_964406415.1. Classification (GTDB taxonomy): domain Bacteria; phylum Ratteibacteria; class UBA8468; order B48-G9; family JAFGKM01; genus JAFGKM01. The sequence goes on along the minus strand of CAYORP010000056.1, from coordinate 11,666 downwards.
TATAATTGTGACAACATGGGGCTCGCCGAAAATTGAACTATCCGTTCTTGAAACATCCCCTGAATTTGCTTTTCTTTTTCACTGTGCAGGAACGGTCAAACACGTGATTGACATTGAACTGATGAAGAGAGGAATAAGGGTGAGTTCTGCTTCCAATATTCTCGGGAGAAACGTTGCTATCACCACATTCGGGCTAATACTTGTAGCGATAAAAAAGATTCCGTGGTGGAATGAGTATATAAAAAGCACCGAAGGGTGGAGAGAGAACAAGCAACTTCTTGAGCATACAAATGAAATAGGGACTGCCAGTATGGGTGTTATAAGTATGTCACATGTCGGCAGAAACCTTGTTTCTTTGTTGAAAAATGTTACTGACAGGATATTTGTTTATGACCCTTACTGGAACAAAGAGGATATAGCAAAATTTGGTGGCAGAAAGGTGGATAATCTGTATGATATTGCCGATAGATGTGATGTAGTGGCGCTTTGCACACCACTTTTGAAATCCACCGAAGGGATGCTTGACAGAGAATTTTTTCAAAGGATGAAAGACGGAGCGGTTTTTGTGAACCCTTCGAGGGGAGCAATACTTGATGAATCGGCACTGGTGGAAGAACTCAGAAAAGAGAGGATATTTGCCTGTCTTGATGTTACTAATCCTGAACCTCCGTCCGCAGGCAGTCCTTTAAGAGGATTGAAAAATATAGTTTTATCACCTCATATTGCAGGTATAATTAACTCAGGTTTACCGGATATGGGAAGGTTTTGCGTGGAAGAGATAAAGAGATTTCTGGAGGGTAAAGAACTTTTCAACGAAGTTAAACTTGAGAAACTGGATATAACTGCTTGAAAAAGCGGGCTAATTTATTGCGTCTGGATTCAGTAAACCTGACGGGTGATAGAGTAAATACAAAAACCGGGAACGAAAGAATGTCCGGTTGTGTTTACTTTACGGCCATACGGCGCGAACATTAAGACTTTCAAAAGTAGAGCATATATTTTCTATTACTTTCAGAGGAACATCAGGTGCACATTCAGCCGTAAGCATCAACCCGCCTTCAGGGATATAGAGAGTATCTACCGCTTCCTTTATGTGTTTTTCAATCTGGGATTCAGATGCAAATGGAAATAATTGTCTGTCAAGGTCAAGATTAATCGCAATTTTTCCCCTGCAATATTTTTTTAATCCAGCAAGTGTGTTTGCTCTTATCTGCGGGTTTATAATATTCACTCCGCATTCAATGAGGTCAGGTATTATGTCCAGGATGTAGCCGTCGGTATGTAAATATACATAAACGTTGTTTCTTCTGCAGAGACCGAACATACTGGAAAAACATGGTTTTATGTAATGCCTCCATGCCTGTGGACTTATGGGAAGAGACTTTTGCAATCCGAGGTCATCTCCAAATATCATTATTCCGACACCTGTTTCAATCCATTTTTCTATCTGTCTCAGGTTATAATTGAGGACAATTTCTATAAGTTTATCAAGTCCTGGGTCCTTTGTCGCCACATCCATCATAAAATTTGTAAATCCTCTCAGATAGTACAACTGCATATACATTGCACCATGGTAAAGAGAACCTGCCGGTAATCCTCCTTCTTTTTTTGTTGCCTCCACATATTCTTTTGCTTTTTCCCAGTCAACCTTTACGCCAAATCTATCATATTTCAGGGGGGCCGGGACTTTATAGTTTTTAAGGTCTTCCCAGTTTTTCAAAGGTGCAACTTCTTCTACAGGCGCACCCACCATACCCTCCTCAAGATTTTTCCATAGAACACCCCATACATCAAGGATTGTCCCCTTTTTGTAGTCAATGGGGAGGTTAACCTTTTTAAAATTTTCCGGCTCGTAATCAGGAAATATTGCAGGATGTGACAGAACGATTTTTTCAAGACTCTCTCCGTATTTCAGCCAGGTGGCAGGGAGTAAACTGACGTTTCCCGGTATCCACTCAGGATGGTTAAAATCTATCACCTTCAAAAAATTTTGTATATCCTTCCCTTTATTATTAAGTGACATTTTTCTCTCTTTCCCCTTCAAGTTTTGACGGCAGTCCGAAGATTTCCATAAAGCCGCCTGCAGCCCTGTGGTCAAACATATCTTTTTGGGTATAGGTAGCGAGTCCTTCGCTGTAAAGAGAGTAGGGGGATTTTCTGCCGGTGACGATGCAGTTACCTCTGTACAGTTTTACTTTCACTTCGCCTGTTACAAACTTCTGGCTCGTTTCCACAAAAGAATCCATGCACTCCTTTATGTGTGAGAACCACTGTCCGAAGTATACAAGTTGAGAATATCTCTGAGATACCATTTTTTTAAACTCGTAGAGGTCCCTTGAAAATACAAGTTTTTCCAGTTCATTGTGAGCCGTATGAAGGATAACTGCCGCAGGCGCTTCATATATCTCTCGTGATTTTATACCTACCAGTCTGTCTTCCACCATGTCAATTCTGCCCACGCCGTGTTTTCCCCCCATATCTGTCAGTTTATCAATCATTGAAAGCATATCAACTGATTTACCGTTTAAGGAAACGGGAACTCCTTTTTTAAATCCGATGATGACATACTGCGGTTTTGCTGGTGTTTTTTCGGGTGCAACGGTTACCTGGTAAGCGTCTTCGGGCGGCTCGTTCCATGGATTTTCAAGTTTACCGCACTCTATTGAAATACCCCACAGATTCTGGTCTATACTGTAAGGTTTATCTTTTGTTACGGATACAGGTATGTTGTTTTTTTTGGCATATTCAATTTCTTCTTCTCTTGACCTGAATTCCCATTCCCTGACCGGTGCCATAACCTTTAGTTCTGGAGATAGATATCTGGTTGTAAGTTCAAATCTTACCTGGTCATTTCCCTTCCCTGTACATCCATGGGCAATCGCCTGTGCCTTTTCTCTCTTTGCCACTTTGACCATACCTTCCGTAATTAAAGGTCTTGAAAGTGCCGTTGCAAGAGGGTATTTATCCTGGTAGATTGCACCGGCCTTCAATGCTGGAAGAATATAACTTTTGATGAATTTGCCGCGCAGGTCTTCAAAATAGAAACCTGATGCTCCGGCACACATCGCCTTTTCTTTAAGTTTTGCAGGGTCGTCTGACTGTCCTATATTTGACGTGTAGCATATTATCTCCGCGTTGTATCTGTCTTTAAGCCATTTTATGGCAACAGAAGTGTCCAAACCGCCCGAATACGCAAGTACTATTTTCATTTTATTTTCCTCCATTAGAGTATTTTCTCCTTTCTGAGTCTCTGCAGCAATTTTAATCTTCCCAGGAACAATGCACCGAATCCTGCCGGAATTGAAATTATGTTCAGTACTATCTTTGCTGTCGGATGGATTGATATCACAGTAAACAAGAGGATTCCTATAATGGTGGCAAGAACCCAAACAAGTGTTTTTTCCTTCATTTTAAAAAGCACCATTCTGCCGATGAATATGGACGGAAAAACTCTTGATATATATATTGAAGAGAAGAAGAACGAGGCTATAATAAGACCGAGCGGGGCTCCAACGATTGTTATGAATATTACAGGCAGAATAACTGCTGTAATCGTTATAAAGATTAAGCCGGTACCGAAACAGGGTAGAAATTTTTTCCCTGAAAGAGAAGCAGTCTGCTTGAAAAAATTCGGAAAGAATCCAAGCATCAGCATTACGGGGAACAGCAGAGAAAAAAAGGTGTAGAAACGTTTCAACAGGTTTACAGGAGTAGTTTCTTTCAGCCTTTCTAAATAAGGTTTGCTCCATTGTATATCGCCTCTAACATAAATCCGGGATAAATTTATCTTTTCGGGGGTTGTATAGGTCAGGTCTCCGTAGATTACAGTATCCGGTGCAAAACTTATTTCATTGGCATAAAGTGACAGGTCATTAAATTCTCCTTTAATTGATATGTTATTACCCCAGAGAATAGTTTTCCCTTTGACGGTTCCTTCCATAATTATTTTTTCTGCACCTGCCCTAAGGTTACCTCCAACAGGAGTTTTTATAAAAATGCTTTTCCCGAGGGCTGTCATACTTCCATTAACAATACCTTCTATGTTAATAGTATTACCAGCCAAGTAAATGTCATTATTGGCTGTTCCAGCAAAGTTGATGTTAAGTCCTATTCCTATAAAATCTCCTTCCACCTCAGTCCTGGCAAAAATTTTTCTTCCGATACCAACAAATTCATTTTTAAGTTTTGCAGTGATTTTTATTTCATCTCCAATGCTGAAAATTTCTTCTGACGCGGTTTCTTCAACTGAAATTATCTCTTCTATAATTACCTTTGCGTCTGCATAAAAAGGCGAGAGCAAGATGGATGCAAAGGACAAAAAAAACAGGGATTTATTCATTTTGTTGAGGTTCTTAACATTGCTATTTCATCACAATTGGGAAATTTTGGACAGTTGATACAGTCGTTCCAGACCTTGTGCGGCAATCTTGACTTGGCAATTTTTCTAAATCTAAATTTTCTGAAAAACTCAGGAACGTAGGTTAACACAAAAACCTTTTCTATCTCCAGTTCTTTTGCTTCTTCAAGAAGTCTGGAGACAAGCATTCCGCCATAACCCTTCCTCTGGTATCTCTTTAAAACAGCCATTGACCTTATTTCTGCAAGGTCCTCCCACATTACCTTCAGGGCTCCGCATCCGATTATCTTACCCCTTGACTCTATAACCCAGAAGTTTCTGAGGCCCTCATAAAGTTGATTTACAGAAACATGAAGCATCTGGCCCTTATCTGCAAATTTGTTGATAAGAAGTTTTATCTGATTAACATCAGCCATTTTTGCTTTTCTAATAGTTGTTTTCATTTCTTTAGGCATCTATATATACCCTCCTGTTTGTAACGCGTACTTTCCCCTGACTGAGCAGTTTTATAGTCAATGGATATATTAAATGTTCCTTCTCATGTATTCTATTCAGCAGTGTTTCAGGGGTATCATCTTTTAAGACAGGTACAACCGCCTGCATAATGATTGGTCCCGTGTCAACTTCATATTCAACAAAATGCGTGGTACACCCTGTAAATTTAACTCCATATTTGAGTGCCTGTTCCCATGCAGCAAGTCCTTTAAATGCAGGAAGTAATGACGGGTGTATGTTAACAATTTTCCCTTGAAACTCTTGTATAAAATGTTTCTTAAGAACCCTCATGAATCCAGCCAGACAAACAAGTTCAACGTTAATATTTTTTAATATGCGAATGTATTCATTCTCCGTTCTGGGGGAGAGGACTGTTTTATGACCTTTCTCAGGGATACAGAGATTTTGCAAACCTTCGTTTTCAGCAATTTTGAGTGCCAGCGCGTCTGGATTATCGCTTAAAACCATACCTATTTTAATGTCCAGTTTCTCTTTTTTTATATAGTCAATTATTGCCTTCAGATTACTTCCTTTTCCTGAAGCAAGAACTCCTATTGTAAACATTTTTTGATGTCCCTTATTTCCCTGAGGATTTTTAAAAGAATTTTTTTTTCGGGCTTACCAGCGTTTTTATATTTATTTTCAAGCAATATTTTTTTTGCGCCCTTAATCCTATAGCCCTTATTATAAATCAAAAACTTTATGTTGTTAATTTTTTCAATGTCTTTTTTTGTGTAAATACGGTGTCCTTTCTGGTCTCTTAACGGATGAATAGACGAGAACTCCTTTTCCCAGAATCTGATTATGTGCTGGGGTATATCAAGCATTTTGCTGACTTTCCCGATGTAGTAAAACTCTTCTGATTTTTTCATTCTTCTCTCATCTTTCTTTGCATCAGTTTTTTTATTTCGTCTTCAGGTCTTGCATTCTCATATATAATTCTGTAAATAGATGAGGTTATAGGAATCTCAATATCCATTTTCTTACTCAGATTGTAAAATGCTTTTGTGGTGGGTATGCCTTCTATAACCATTTTATTTTTTTTCAGGTATTTTTCAATGTCTGTTTCTACAATTGCCTCTCCAAAAGACCTGTTTCTGCTGTATTTGCTGAAAGAAGTTGTTATAAGGTCACCTATACCTGAAAGTCCCCTGAAGGTTTTTTCTCTGCCTCCGAGGGCACATCCAATCCTTATCATTTCTTCAAGCCCTCTTGTAAGATATGCGGATTTTGTGTTGATACCCAATCGCAATCCGTCAATTATACCGGAACCGATGGCTATCACGTTTTTAAAAGAACCTCCTATTTCAACGCCGACAATATCTCTGGTGGTGTATATCCTTAATGTATCACAACTCAACATTTTTTGAAAAACAATCCCTGCTCTTCTCTCTCTTGTGGCAATAACCGCAGCCGATGGCATCCCCCTTGAAATCTCTTTTGCAATGGTTGGCCCCGACAGTATCCCTGAAGGTATATTCCCCGAAACCGTTTCTGTCCATATTTCTGACATCCTTTTACCTGTTACAATTTCTATACCTTTTGTTCCAATAATAACCGGCTGGTTTCTATAAACTTTTTTTATCTTTTCAGCCGTTTCCCTGAAAAAGGTGGAGCGTACAACTATTATCAGAATGTCAGCACTTTTTGATATTTTTTCAACCGAGTTGGTTATGTCAATTGTTTCTGGAATTTTAAATCCTGGGAAGTAATCTTTATTTTCCCTGTGTTTTTTGAGAGAGTAGTAGTTTTTAGCGATGGGTTCCCACAGAATAGTTTTGAAACCTGCTTTGCTAAGCAGACGTGCAAGTGTAATGCCCCATCCTCCAGCTCCCAAGATTCCTACAGTTTTTCCCATGGAAGTTTGACCCGGTTTTCTTTTTTCTCTATAAGCCGTTTTATGTTCGTTCTGTGGGTATAAATAATCAAAAGAGATATGATGATACCTGATAAGGTAAATGTCAAGTCTTTATGAAAGAGAGGAATTAAAACTGGTAGTGATAACGCACCGATTATAGCGCCAAGTGAGACATAACGCGTAATTACTATAGTGATTATCCAGACTAACAGTGTAATCAACGCAGGAACAGGGAAAAGTCCGATAATAACTCCGAAACTGGTTGAAACGCCTTTTCCCCCCTTACCCCGCAGGAATACAGAGAAGTTATGCCCGAGGATAGAAGCAATACCCACCAGGATAAGGTAAAGAGAATCTGTGTAAAGAAATGATTTTGCCAGCAGAACGGGTAAAAAACCTTTGGAAATATCAAGTATTAGAACTGAAACTGCTAAAGGTCCGCCTGCTACTCTATATACGTTGGTTGCCCCTATATTACCACTGCCGTATTTCCTTATATCTATTTTCCTTACAATACGGCAGAGCAAGAATCCCCATGGGACACTCCCGAAAAAATATGCAACTATTATAGAAAGCAGAACGGTAATCACTTATATATTCAATACCTCTTTTACCTTATCAACCGCTGATGCAGCATCTGCTGCATAAGCATCCGCTCCTATCTCATCTGCATAACTTTGCGTTACAGGCGCTCCGCCTATGAGTACTTTAACACTGTCACGCAGCCCTGCTGTTTTCAATTCTTCAATAACATCTTTCATTGAGACCATTGTGGTTGTGAGAAGAGCGGAAAGTCCAATAACCTTTGCTCCATTTTTTGCGGCTTCAACGAACTTTTCAGGTGTGACATCTATCCCCAGGTCATCAACCTCAAAACCTCCACCTTTCCACATCATCACAACAAGGTTTTTACCTATGTCATGGAGGTCGCCTTTTACTGTTCCTACGGCAACCTTTGCTATTGGTTTTATACCTGATTCAACTATCAATGGTTCTATAACCGCCATTCCTGCATGCATCGCTCTGGCAGCAATCAAAACCTCGGGGACATAAAATTCGTTATTCTTAAATTTAATTCCTACCACGGTCATACCGGCTATAAGCCCGTTGTTTAAAATCTCTGCAACCGGCATTTTTTCTGCTACCGCTTTCTCCGCTAATTCTTTTGCCTTTGGAGCATTCCCTGCTATAATGACTTCCTTTATTTCTTGAAGTAAATCTTCAGCCATTTCTCTTTTCCTCCTTTATTTTTTGATGTACCGAACCTATGTTTAAGTTCGCTTATGAGCACTGTTTACTTAACTGGTAGTTCAATCCAGTTTTTTGCAAAGGTGCAAAATTCCTGTATAATATAACATAAATATTTCAAGAAGGCAAATAAAATATTTATTGTTTAAATTTGGTGTATATTTGGGGCGGTTAACTCAGCGGCAAGAGTGCTACCCTTACAAGGTAGAAGTCAGGGGTTCAAATCCCTTACCGCCCATTTACCTTGAACTGATGATTTTTAGACGGCTGAAACTTTTATTGGATAGTAACATCTAAATTAAAGTTGGTTAAAATACGGAGGGATAAAACAATGGCAGAGAAGATTATCGGGATAGATTTAGGAACGAGTAATTCATCCGCTGCAGTTATGGAAGGCGGCAAAACAGTTATCATCCCCAGTGCCGAAGGAACGACTATAGTGGGTGGCAAGGCATTTCCTTCTTACGTAGCGTTTACAAAAGACGAACAGGTTCTGGTAGGAGAACCGGCGAGAAGGCAGGCGGCGGTTAACCCTGAAGGCACTGTAATGGGTGCAAAACGTAAGATGGGTACTGACCATAAATATGAAATATACGGGAAATTATACACACCCGAACAAATCTCTGCGTACATACTTCAGAAGATAAAGAAGGACGCAGAGTCTTTTTTAGGGCAGTCAATAAAGAAAGCGGTCATCACCGTTCCCGCATATTTTAATGATAACCAGCGGCAGGCAACTAAAGATGCAGGGACAATTGCGGGTCTTGAAGTAGTACGGCTTATTAACGAACCAACTGCGGCTTCCTTTGCCTTTGGTCTTGATAAACTTGAAAGTGAGATGAAGATTCTGGTCTTTGATTTTGGTGCCGGGACGCTTGACGTAACAATAATGGATATGATGTCAGGTGTTTTTAAGGTTCTTTCCACCCATGGGGATACGCAACTGGGTGGTACTGACATGGATGAGGTTCTGGTAAACTATATTGTTGGTGAATTCAAGAAAGAGTCAGGTATAGACGTAAGTAAAGACAGGATGGCGATGCAGAGGATAAGGGAATCAGCCGAAAGAGCAAAAATAGAACTTTCCTCAACTGTAGAGACAGAGATAAGTCTTCCTTTTATAACCGCTGACCAGAGTGGTCCAAAACATCTGCAGATGAAGATAAGAAGGGCAAAACTGGAAGAACTTATCTCCCCTATAATTGATAAATGTAAAGGTCCTGTTAGAAAAGCCATAGATGACGCCAAATTGAAACAGTCTGAGATTAACAAGATTATACTTGTTGGCGGACCAACCAGAATGCCAGCAGTACAGAAGTTCGTGGAGGAGTTAATTGGCTCTAAACCCGAGAGAGGGGTTGACCCCATGGAATGTGTGTCAATCGGTGCTGCCATTCAGGGGGCCATACTCAGTGGTGATATGAAGGATAAGGATATTTTACTGCTGGATGTAACTCCACTTTCTCTCGGAGTTGAAACGTTGGGTGGAGTTTTTACCAAGGTTATAGACAGAAATACCACCATCCCTGTTAAAAAAAGCCAGACCTTCTCCACTGCGGCGGATAGCCAGACCTCAGTAGAAATTAATGTTTTACAGGGAGAACGTCCTATGGCTAAGGATAATCTGAGTCTGGGTAACTTCCATTTAATGGGTATCCCGCCTGCCCCGAGGGGAATACCTCAGATAGAGGTGTCTTTTGATATTGACTCAAACGGTATTTTGCATGTTACGGCAAAGGATAAGGGCACAGGGAAGGAGCAATCCATTAAAATCACCGCCTCAAAGAAACTTTCAAAGGAAGATATTGACAGGATGGTTAAAGAGTCGGAACAACATGCAGAAGAAGATAAAAAGCAAAGAGAGATTATTGAGGTTACAAATCAAGCAGATTCTCTTATTTACACAGTAAATAAAACCCTGAAAGAGCATGGTGACAAGATAGGCGAGCAGGAAAAGAAGGAGATACAGGAGAAGATAGATGCTCTTAATAAACTGATACAGGCTGAAAAGAAAGATGTAGAACTTATAAAAAAAGGCATGGAAGAACTGCAGCAGGCATCACACAAGGTTGCTCAGGTCATTTACCAGCAGGCACAGCAGGCACAGAAGGCTCAACAGCAAGCGCAGGGACAGTCCGAAGCACCTCAGGAAGAAGAGAAAAAGCAGGACAGGGGTAATGTCGTTGATGCCGAATACAAAGAGGTGGATGACCAGCAGGACAAAAAATAAGGGATTTATTTATGCCGGCTGAAAAATGAGAATCTTATCCATTGATGTTGGAACCTCATCCGTTAAAGCCGCAATTTTTGACCTGAAAGGCAAGGAACTTACCACTGCAGTTAAAAAATATTCTCTCGAAAGACCACGTAGTGGATGGGTAGAGGTAGACCCCCGTATATACTGGGAAAAGACACGACAGGCCATAAAAGAAGTTTTAACAAAGGTAGAATATCCCCGGGAGATACGGGCTGTGGGTGTAACCAGCCAGGGAGAAACTCTTATATCGCTTGATAAGGAAGGGGTACCTCTAAGAAATGCTGTTGTTTGGCTTGATACGCGCGCTGTAAAAGAAGCAAAAGAGATTAGAGAAACTTTTGGTAAAGATAAGATTTACAGAATAACAGGACAGAATGACACATCTGCTGGTTATACCGCAAGTATCATCCTGTGGCTCAAACGCAATGAACCTGAGATATTTAACCGCACTTCAAAGTTTCTTCTTGTAACTGATTATATTACATACATGCTGACCGGTAGTTACGTTTCCAACAAGGCCCTTTATCCATCAACACTCTATTATGATTTCCTCAAAGGAGTCTGGTGGCAGGATATGCTTGACTTCCTTTCTATTAAAAGGAGTCATCTACCTGAATTAATAGATTCAGGCGCCGTTGCGGGAGAAACTCGTTGTTCGGACTCAGGCATACCTGCTGAGGCAGTTGTATGCCCATCTCCCATAGACCAGATAACAGGGGCACTGGGTGCCGGAAATTTTCAATCCGGCATTATCAGTGAGTCAACAGGTACTGTTCTTGCAATATGTGGCGTAACGGATGTTCCAGCATATGACAGATACAGAAGGTTTTGCCTTTTCCCTCATGCGGTAAAAGGTAAATTTGTCGCAATGGCATGGGCACCAGCTTCTGGCAGTATTCTGACATGGCTTAAAGACAGGTTTTGCCCGGAAATGAGTTATGAACAGATGACAGGTGAGGCGGGCAAGGTGACTCCCGGAAGTGAAGGACTCACTGTACTACCACACTTTGAAGGGGTCAATTGTCCGTATAAAATTTCTGATGCACGCGGTGCCTTCTGGGGTGTTACAATGACCCATCAAAAAAAACACTTTATACGTGCAGTCATGGAATCGGTTGCCTATCTTTTAAAGGACTATGTTACTCTACTGGAAGAAAATGGCATCAGCGGCAATAAAATTATTTCACTTGGCGGGGCAGTTAGAAGTGAACTCTGGTCTCAGATAAAAGCGGACGTACTGGGAAAAGAGGTGGTTACAAACAGGGCAAGCGAAACAGTTTGTCTGGGAGCGTCTATGATAGCGGCAACAGGAGCAGGATTATTTAATAACTGTGAGAATGCCTGTATTCATATGGCTAAAAAAAGGAAGTCATTTATACCTTCAAAAAACGTAGATACCTATCAGAATTTGTATAAAGATTATACAAGATTAAATAAACTCTTCATGGATT
>CAYORP010000055.1:0-4661 GCA_964406415.1 uncultured bacterium | reverse complement strand
TCTGGGTAGAGAGAAAATGTAACTGCCCAAGCATCTCTCTTGTTCCATCAATACTTCCGTCATCAACAACTATGATTTCTTTTTCCACAGGGACGCTCTGTACCCTCTTCAAAATTTCAAGGACAGTGGATTCTTCGTTATATACCGGGATTATCACGGACAGTTTCATTTTTACTCCATCGCCAGATTCTGGTTTTGACAGCGAGAAACAAAGGTAACGATACAGACAATAGAAGGGTTAATATCTGGTACCCTGGGGCGTACGAGTGGGAAAAATAGTAAACAACCAGGGAAAAAAGAGCAGTAAATGAAAAAACAGTACAGATTAGTATAACCTCAGGTACGCCAGAGAGAATTGCGAAAGGTATACTCCACATAACATACCAGGTTGCCCAACTTGGCATTATACAGGAAACTATTAAAAAAAACAGGACAGCACAGGAACTCATAACACCTTGCATGAAACAGGTCTCGGACCTGAGTATAAAAAATGCGTAAAGAAAAAAGAATAAAGCTGAAAAAATGTATTTGGTGACCATTGTACCGGCTGCTGCGAAAGACTGTCCTGTCGTAGATGCTAAAATGAAGTTTAATACAAAGAGAAATGAATGGGAGAGTGAGCCGGTCATCCAGAAGGGTTTTAGCAGTGATTGATACCCTTCATAAAAAGGAAGCCAGACAAGAACCGATACGGCGGCAAAGAAAAGCAGTGAGAGAAAAATCTGTTTTTTGGTTTTCAGCATCTTAAGATAAAAGGGGAAAAATAACACGTAGGAAAATTTCGTAAAGGCAGAAAGTGCAAAGCAGACCGATGGCATAAAAATCTCTTTTTTTAGATATAGATATAGCCCGAGCAGAAAAAATGTCAACATAAGGAAATCGTTGGTGCTTCCAGCAGATGCAAAAATAAGGGCAAGTGGATTCCATGCGTACAGTAACGTACCTGTACTTTTAAATTCCGGTTTTGTTATCTTCAAAATGTTGTATATAAGATACACGTTCAATATGTGGCACAGGATTATGAAAATCCTGAATACTCCTATCTCCAATATGATGTTGTTCCTTCCCAGACGGTACAGGACTGCTGAAAAGAGATGCCATACAGGACCGTAAGATGAAGTAAATTCTGCCCAGCCCACAAACCTGAGAAGATTATCCCCGGCAAATACGGCAGGCTTTACAAAATATGGATTGGCACCGTAAAAATAGACCATCTTTCCCTGAAAGATGTACAGGAAAATATCCGCATGCTTGCCGGGAGTGAAAAAAAAGAGCGTTGAACAGAATAAAAATGTGGACACAATCAAAAAACGCAGGGAAAAACTGCTTTCCCTTAACATCCTGAGGGAATACCAGTAACTTAAAAAAAACAGAATTATAACAATCCCGTAATAACTCCCAACTCCGAAAGAAGAGTAAATCCATGGAGGGATAACTTCAAGTATTGCTGTTCCTGCCGTTTTCATCCATTCAAACGGTAGATATTTACCAGCAAGGATAGTAATTCCCGAAACTCCCTTGCGGGAGAGAGCAAAGAGTATCTGAAACAAAAGATATCCAATACAAGACAACTCCATGAAAACTGCCGTCCATGTTTGTTCTCTTTTCACCGTATAACCCCTGCTTTTTTTTCTGTATTGCGACCCGTCTGCCAGAACATCAGAAATCCGTAAGATGCAAAGATAATTAAATATGGTTCAATCGGCATACGGTAACGTATCGTAGCTCTAACCAGAATATAGGTCCCTGAATAATAGAGGATAAGAGCGTACAGGATGAAAAGTCTCCTCCAGTTTTTTATTGAGTAAATAAATCCTATAAGCGCAAAGATAAAAACAGGAATTGTGTATATTCCGCTTACAATCTGGTGCATCTTTGAATATGCCTGTCCCGGACCGGAAACGGTGTACGGTACAGGCCTCCAGAAATTGATAAAACGTCTACTCATATACAACAAATACCTTAAAGGATTATGTCTGATGAACCTCCCTGCCTTTTTTTTAAAAATCTTTGTAGTTTCTACTTCGCTCATAGACAAAAATTCCTTTGAATCGTAGACAAAAGCAGTTCCACTTGGTTCTAATGTAAAAGATTCAGGATTGTTATTAATAAAAAGCGCCTGACCTGCATCCGTTGAATGGAAAACAAGATTTCCATGGATAATGTAGTTTCTCACAACCCAGGGTAAAATTATTATGCACATCCCTGCAAGCATTATAGCAAAATTCTTCCATATCCCCTTTCTGTGGTTATCTATTAAAAACAGCCATACAGGTATAAAAACAAAAAAGACCGCCATAATTGTCCTGCACATTACTGCACAACCGAGCGACAAACCTGCCAGAAGTGAGTAGCCAATACTCATCCTGTCTGCATTCATCACAAGAAAGAAGATGGCAAGTAGAATCAGAAACAGTGTAAGAGTCTCAGGAGCAAGATAGCCCGTAAAAAAAATGAAGGTGGGGTAAACTGCCATTGCAGTTGCTGTAAGCCTGCCGGTCTGTACATTGAATAACCTTGTTCCTATAAGATATCCCAGCAGGACGGAAAGAGTTCCCGTAACGGCAATCCCTATCTTTGCATAAAGGAAGATGTGTCCGAAAACGGCGTATATACCTGCAAGGAAAAGTGGAAAAGCAGGAGGTCTCCAGGAATAGTATGGAACGTCTCCGGAATTAAAAGGATTTTCTATAAGATATCCTTTTCCTGTTATTAAATTAGAAGCAATTTCATCCCACCAGTCCCCCCATACATCTATGCTGTTATCAGTCTGAAAAATCCATATTAGACGCAGGCAAAAGGCAATGAGCATGACAGAAAAAATAAACAGTTTTTCCCTTTTATTCATCTTTTCTCAATATATATATGTTTCCACATTCTGAAAACTGTCTTAAGGGTTCTGGGTATATGACTGGCACGTACGGTTGTTTTACCATATTGCCTCGGAAAGTGATTAACGCCTCTTTCGGCTATGCGGAAACCTGCTTTAACCACCCTCGCGATGATTTCCGTATCAACGAAAAAGTCGTTACACTCTATGGTAATCTTATCAAGCACGTATTTATGGAAAATCTTGAAAGAACAATCAACATCTCTTACCTTAATATGAAAAAGGATGAATACAAGCCAGTTATATCCCCATGACAGGAAAATACGCATCATGGAATCCTGACGTTTCATCCTGTATCCCACTATAACGTCGTATCTCTCCATTAGAGGTAGAAAATGCCTCAGTTCACTTATATCAAACTGGTTGTCCGAATCCGTATAAAATACGTATTCATAAAAGGCACTAAAAAGTCCTGTTCTCAAAGCAGCGCCATATCCCTTATTAGAATTATGATGTAACACGCGGATATGGATGTTGTCCTTTTGTGCAAGGCTATCTGCTATCTCCCCGGTTCTGTCAGTACTTCCGTCATTAACAACTATTACCTCATAGTTGTCGAACATAGGTTTAAGAACACTGCATACATTGTGTATTGCGCGGGGGATATTTGCTTCCTCGTTATATGCAGGCAAAACAGCGGATATGCTCTTAAGGTTTGTCATAAATTCCCCTTAATTATACCTGAAACCCTCTCTTTTAACCAGAAAAAACCGTAGACCGCAAGTATTATGTAAAACGGTTCCAGAGGTATCCTGTACCTTATGGATGCAAGGAAAATCATATGGAAAACCGTAAAAAATACAATGAGGGAATGTATATACTGTGCTTTTTTATCCCTGACAGAGAGTAAAAATCCCAGTACGAAAAAAGGCATCATAATGCCAAAACTCATAACACTGGCTAACCTGTACAAAGGTTTTGTAAACTCTGACGCATTTGGTATAACATTCCAGAATCTTTTAAACTTGTTCTGTAAAAGCCAGACAAACCTTGAAGGATTTTCTTTTATAACCTCAACTGTCTTTTGAAAAAGAATCTTGTCTCTTTTTATTTCTTCAACCTGCCCTATATTTTCAGGGAAATACCTGCAGGGACCTCCAACGGAATACGGATTATTCCCTTCCCAGAGTACCCATCCGCCCATTGTGGTTCCCGGGACGAAAGCGTTAAATACCAGATAGTTTCTTATAATCCAGGGGCTTATCGTTGCGATGAAAAATACTGTTATCAGAATAATCTTTTTCATTCTCACATAAAAACCTGCCTTTTCCGCGATGATGTGAAGGAAAGAGATGGGAAGATACATCTGCATTGTAGGTCTGCACAAACCTGAAAGTCCCAGAAAAACCCCTGTTTTTGCTAACGTCAAGGTTTTGTTGGAGACAGTAATAAAGGAGTAGACAGTTATAACTGTCAGAAAAACAAAGAGTGTTTCTGTAAGGAGAAAACCATTATAAAAGATAAAAAACGGATACACGGATGCGATGAGCCCTGACCATAATCCTATCCTCAAGGAAAAAAGATTTTTGCCCGCAAGATATATAAGACATACAGTGAAAGCAGAAATAATACACTGTACAATGCGTATTGCTGTAAGGTTAAATTCCAAGAAATATAAAAGACTTAAAAACAGAGGATACAACGGTGGACGAAAACCTTTGATACCCTCCCCTGCTATAAGCCCTTTACCGGCAAGAAAATTCTCCACCATCCTGTAGTACTCAAACTCATCGTCAAAATAGAAACGGCTCTCCAGTGTGAGTATAAAAAC
>CAYORP010000054.1:0-5557 GCA_964406415.1 uncultured bacterium | reverse complement strand
TATCTCCATCCGGCCTTACCTCCCAGAGGAGGTATTGACCGGGTTGTATCATTGCGACTTACTTCTTTCTTCGGATATATGTCCGGTCTCAAAACACCTTCCTGCGTTTATACCAGACATTTGTCCGACTTTTGGGCTTAAAGAAGTTAGTCATTGCAGTCATCCTCTTCTATTATACCACTTTCACCGGTCCCCTCTCAGGCTAATCCTGAAAGTGTAAGGAACAGTATATCTACCTCTTTATGTAAACATTCCTGTTTATAAATGTCAATGACCTCTTAAAGATGCAGAAATCCTAACATAAGAATTACATAAAGAAGTAAGAGGAAAGAAATGGGCTGAGGGCAAGTTGCGGAAGGACAGCAAGATAATCCCTGTGGGATTACTTTCAAGGGGTTCACACCCCTATGACGGGCTTCGCCCTGTTTCTTGCATAAGACGCTTCGGCTCTCCGATTACGCCGATGTTTAAGACAAGGTGAAAAGCAAAAGCGTCCGGATAATTACCTTACTCGGAGATGTCTGAAGCATCCGCAACTCGTTTATCAGAGTGCAGGATGCTGGGTTCTCCGAAAGTACGATTTCACCATAGTTCTTACCTGCAATGTATCTCAAGGCGAAGCCTGTTTCCGAGCACCGGAACCGCTTCCTTTTCTCTATCTTCCCTTATGCCAGAATTTCTATAAAGACTTAATGTTAAGAATACTGTAAAGCAGAGATTACGGAATGATATATGCTGTTCCGCCTTTTAACTCTGCTGTCGGTATCCCCTTATCATCTTTTATGTCAGTGAATTTCCCAGTAATGACATTCTTCAGTCTGGTGACATCCTTAAAAACCGGCTCTGTCAGAAATGCCCTGCCTTTAAACTCAGGTATGGTTATGAGATATCTGTCAAGCAGTGAGAGCCCGTCTGTAATGCCTATGGCGTCCCTTATTCCGCGTTCTTTGACAAGGTTGACTATAAACCTGTTCATAGGCTTTTTTGCATACATAACAGCCTCCTCAACACTACCAGTTCCTCCCATCGGGGGGTTCCACTGTGCATAACCGCATGCAAGGTCGTAAGCATGAAGGGTGCCCCAGACAAGTCTTCTGCCTCTTTTGACAAAGTTGTAGAGCATCCGCTGTGCTGTCATTACTTCAGGAGGTGGAGGCGGAAAAACCATGCTTCCGTGTGTGTATCCCGTCCCGGGATAGTCAGAGTGAAATCCTTCATACCACATATGGAAGTTGTTAGGTTTCACTTCCTGGATGATGTCCCACATCTCATAGAAGAGTTCCCTCATTGCCGGACCTGCTTCTGAAGGAAATCTGTTCTGCGTGTGATTGGGAGCAAAATCACTGGGAAAGGTAAAAACCCCGCAGTCAAGAAAGAATGCATCCACATCAAAATCCTCAACATATCTTCTTGTCCACTCAAGCATATAGTTGCGGTATCCTTTATCAAGGGGGTTGCAGGCAACGATAAATTCATGTTCATCCCATCCCCAACTTATCCAGTGTTTGCCGTCTATCCCCCTGAATTCCCACTCCGGTTTTACATCACCCCACGGTTTCAGACCGGAAGAACTCAGCCATACCTGAACCTTACCGCCTGCGTTGTGTATCCTTTTTACCATTTCCCTGAAGTCGCGGTAGGTTCCGGAGTTGGGACAGGGACCTAAACTGGAAGGGCTTGTATCTGTATCAAACCGCTTTATGTCGTGGGTGTACAGCCAGAATCCGTTGGCACCGCCATTTTTTATACACTCCTCAGATGTTTCTGCAAGTTCAGAAAATTTCCTCGGGTTCGGTCCGGCAGAACCCATCGCTGTCCATACGGTATGATAGTTCCAGTCAGGAGGTTCCTGGTACTGGTCAAACTGGTCAACCCACATCTTTTCCATCTCTTCAAGGCTATTACCCCAGAAGATGGATATCTCCGGTACAGGGAACTCCTCAAGAGGACCCATAAGTTTGTGATACTGGATGTGGAACTGCATCCCTGTATCTGTAAAGTCTGATATGTAAGAGAGTTTTGAACGCCGGGACAGAATAAATATCCACTGGGATGTCCTGGGGTTATAGTATAAGGCACCGGGTATGCTCTGAACGCCGGGATATGTACGCCTCATCAGGTTCCAGAGATGTGGGTTAACCTTTTCCATAAGGTCATCTTCAGCACTCATATGGGCTGGAGGACCTCCCCCAGAAAGATGAAATACGCGCATCCTCACACCCGGTTTTATACCCTTAAAGTGCCAGCCCAGAAAACCGAGTGTGTCCACCCACATAGGCATCTCCACATCAAGTTTTGACGGACCTGGTACAGGGTAGACTCTTTCCATGGGAACCCTTTTAACACGGTATTGAAGATGCAGGCTGTGTTTACCTGGTACAGCCAGACGTGCTACCTGCAGTCCCCACCCCTGACAGTAACCTGTATAGTGTGTCATTCTGCCTATCGTTTGAAGAATACCCCTCCGGTCCTCGTGAAAAAACATACTCAGTTGAACAGGCTGACGGTTCACCTGCATCTCCCACTGAGGCGGTTGGTCAATGACGGTCATATCAAGCACATTATCTTTAAGGTAAACTATATCCCCTGTGTTTTTATCAATATCCACAACAAGTTCCTTACGGTCAGAAAGCCTTACCTTGTTTTTAGTAGCCATCTTTCTCCTTTCACCGGTTTTTCAGTCCGTTGTTTTCAGTTCAACCTCTTTTATCAGTCCTGCCAAAATCTCTCTTCTTTTCTCCAGTTGTTTAATATCCTTCGTCCATGAATAGATACCATCTATTAATTCAGGAGATATTGAAAGGGCACTGTTAATCCTTTCCATAAGTTTTGCATCCTTATCCCTGTCTAACCTCTTGGACCATTTACTTAATATGTAAAAGTATTCGTAGTCTTCCAGTCCATCCCTGATGTTTGCCAGACGCATTCCTGAAATCACCTCATAATCCGGACCGGGGTAGACAAGTGTGCCGCAGCCCCTGTAATTTCCATCCTTCCATATGGTATTGGGCCACCGTTTTTCCGGGGTCTCTACTTTGTTGCTCTGAGGTACTGCCGAAAGAGCATATATAAGCATCCCGTCTGCCTGCAGGTCCCATGCCATCCACGAGTGTATTCTGCCTGCTATGTAGGGCCTGTTGTATCTGATGTAGGGAGAGTACCCTCCCTTGCCATCTATCCTCTCACCGCATGTATAAAACCAGAATTTCTCTCCGAACTCTTCCCTCCTTTTGAGAATAGCCTGCCTCACTTCCTTATCATAAGCACCATCCAGGTGCGGCGACCACACATCTATCAGCCCCACAGCACTCTTGCCCGCCCTTACAACTGTAGGGTCAACCCCGAAGTTTTTAATTTTAAGGTCCGGCACATGCTTTTTTAAAAAGGTGGTGTGGCGAATCATATCAAGCCACCTGCTGTTGTCATTGGGTTCATCATATATCTCCCAGTAAGAGATGTCGTTTATGCCGCGTTTTTTGAGGTAATCAGAGTATTGCGTAAGGAAGTCACGATATACAGGATTTTTGTCATAGTATTCTTTTTTATTCAGCCAGTCCTTTATGTATTCTCCAAGATTTACCTTTTTACCTGTCTTTATATCAACCACTTCCCTGTGACGTGAGACAAAAGGGGTGAGGCCTGCAAGGTTACATGTAAGGGATGACCAGTATGAGTTTGAGCCATACCTCAGACCTATATCAATGAACCTGTCAAGCACACTGAGGTCAAAAGAAAAAGAACCGTCAGGTTCATGGTAGATTGTTATATGTTTCCAGAGCGTTACCCAGTCAACCGGTATGGATGTTACTCTGTAACGGGAAAGGGTTCTGGCATGCCTTTCAAACATTTCGGGGGTGTAGTCCAGCGCACCGTAAAAGATGCGGCGCCAGTTATCAACGTTGAACCAGAAGTTGTTCTCAAGTGAACCTGTTTTTGGAAGGTCAAAGCCGTATGAGTTGACCTTTATCTTTCTGGTCCAGCTGTCCGCGCTGTTTGATATAGTTACAGTCCCTTCATAGATACCTTCGGGAGTACCAGCAGGAAGGTAAAAATCCACCCATACAATACTCAGTTTTCCCCGTTGTATGTTGAAACTCTTCGCAGGAAAAAGGATGTCAGGTTCATACCTTTTGAAAGAGGGGTCATCAGGGTCAAAGTTTTCTATCTCTACATACTGCACCTGATAGGTTGAAAAATTAGACCTGCTTATTTCCCCACCTTTACCTGACAGGTCCGAAAAGGTAACCCTGACATCACTGCTGTCCTCCCAGAAAGGAATAAGAACCATCTGAACCGATTCATATTCGTTCCCTGCCATTGAAAACTCAATGGGGTCGGAGAGGGAACCTTTATAAAGGGTTTCTGGATAAACCTTCTCGTCAGAACGTGCTGTACCAACTGCAAAGGGAAAAGGACGGACCCTTTTCCTGCCCTCAGGATATAACATCATAAGATTCATATCATATTGAAAAAGATTCCATTCATCCTTAATCTTTTCTACGTCCTGGTATAATGCCTGCCAGTCTGCCCGCGTGAGTCGGGATGGTTCCCGAAGTTTGGTTCTGGCGGCAGATGTCTTTTCAATAAGCATCCTTGCTTTCTTGTTCAACTCTTTTGTTACAGGGTGTTTGAACCTGCTCATCTTTGTCATCTGGGGCTTTAATTTTTTGTCTATCTCTTCCAGGACCTCTCTAACAGGGGGCAGTATGTTCCATATCTCCCCCTGATAAAACGGTTTTTTGTCCTTTAGAAAAACCACACCTAAACGCCATAGGTCCCCTGATGAAATGCTGCTCGTCAGTACAAAGGCATTACCTTCCTTTTGAGCAAGAGGTTTCTTCTCTATTAATCTATCTTTATGCCACAGGTAATAAACTGAACCTATCTTACCGTCTTTTTCTACATCTTTTATTATAAATCTGTATTCAGCAGGGCCGAAGAAAAGAGGTTCTTTGAAACTGAATTCAACTAATGGGAGATTCTGCCCTTTCTCTCTCCCCATAAAGTATGCTGCCCCGAAGAATTTCACTTCATGAAAACTCATCATGGAGGGTACCCACTGGCTCCATTCGTGCAGAGATGCCTGGTCGCGGCAGAAGTTGATTCCCCATTTGTCCCCTGGTTGAGGCGTGGCGTAATACTCATTACTATGAGCGAGTCCTGTGAAAGGGATTGCCATCTCCAGAGTCCAGCCCCAATCGTAGATGCCTGAACGCACCTTCCAGTTTGCATTATATGCTGTCCCCTTCTTATCTGACCGGTCATAACGGGCGGTTGACGGAGTCGTTGCAAACTGATAGTAATTTTCTCTTGTACAGTCAGGGTCAAGGAAGAGCTCCGCAGTATCCTGCCAACTTATTATATCCCTGATGTCTTCAGGCATCCCGTATACAAGTTTGCCCATCTCCTGTTCGTAAAGTTTCCAGAATAGAAATAGATATTCGTGGTTATAGAGTGCGTAGACTTCTGTCTGCCGTGTGGGCTTCCCTGCTTTTTTAAAAAGGGTGAAATCAGAAGCCTTTCGTGCTTTTTCCCAGGATGGGTCATCCATCTTACC